>JAIPJV010000080.1 GCA_021734005.1 Fidelibacterota bacterium | reverse complement strand
TCTGGTATTCAGTAAAATTTCTGTTATAGTCTATCCAGTCTTTGCTAATTTCTTTGAAATGTTGCAATCCCTCTTTTCCTAAATTTAAATAAGTTGCTGCCAGTAAAAATCTCTCCAGGTGACCGGGATTGCTCTCGTTTTCCAGTCTTCTGAAGACTTCACATCCTTTGGCAATATTGTCAATGCTCCCCTGGCCTACAAAGTTTTCTATTTCTATAGGTTTGCCACTAAAACTGCCTGGCGCCGTCTTCTTTTTTAAAGATGATAAATATTTCCTCTTTCGGCCGTATTTTTTACCGAGATCATGGAGTTTATATATTCTATCGTAATTTTTAAAAATCAATTTGCAATGAAAAGGATCTGAGGGGTCTTTCCAATGATTAAAATCAGGCAAACGAAATAGATGTTCTGCCCCTGTCGATTGCCGGTCTGTTTCTAGTTTTTCCTGCATTGATTTTTGAACGGACTCAAAATCTTTAATTTTATTTTTCGATCCGTTTTCTATAAACCAATACAGATGTAAGCCATTTTTGGTTTCAACAATCGCAGTCGGGCCCAATTGGAGTTGATGAATTCCTTCAATGTATTTCTTCTTTTCAAAAGTAATATTTTTAACATCTTTAAAATCTTTATCCAGGGTTACACTATTAATACTGGTTAGGTTTGATTTAAGCCGTTTGCCATCTTGCATGGAATTTGGCGTAAACCAGACTCCAAACTGATAGTCCTGGTTGTTGATTTTTTCCAGTCCCAGCCAGTCAATATCCCCTACTGATGAAGGTAGCTGTTCAGGATTTTTGTTCTTTGTTTCTTTTGCGCAAAAGATTTCAAATTGATTTTCGCCGTGCAATTTTTCTAAAAATTCTAGGACTTCCGCATGATTATTTTCCATTTTCTAGATTATGGTTAAAGAAAAGCGTATATAATAAATTCAACTATTTAAATGATTGATTTTTTAATTAGTTTACATACTAAGTATAGCTCTCAAAGCTGGTTTTGTCAATGACTTTTTTGACTTTTTTTTCAATAAATATTTTGTGATTATCCTTGATTATAATAAATTGGTATATATTAAATTGAGGAGGACAGGATGACGGATTTAGATCTTAATAAACTTGATGCAGAAAAATTATATAACATTGCTGAGCATGAAAATTTTGATGATGATTTACTTGCTAATATCCTATCCAGAATTGATGATGATAAGAACTACAAATTATTTAAAAGATTTAAACATAATAAGATTAAACTAGGCTCAATTTCTTCCAAATCAATGATATATAGTCTACCTAAAGAACAAGTCTATGAATTTTATTTTTCCGAGGTTATTGATAAAACTCTTTTTACCGGCTCTGTTACTAGCTATTTATTAAAAAATTTAAATATTGGCCAAGGTTTTGATGTATTTATGGATAATCTTGAGAGAATATTTAATAGAGAGATAATTATACCATATAATTTATATGAAAAATATATGCAGACTTTATTCAATCCTAAGAATGATTTAAAAAATTTCAGTAAATTTTCCAGTCTAGATCTATATAATGAGATTTATACTGGTTCTGCTGATAAATATGAGTTTTATATAGATTGGGATGATAGTGTACTAAAGACTGAAGATAATTTTTCTCAGGAAGAAATCAAATTAGTTAAAATATTTAAAAACAAGTTTGACTTTCCTACAAATTCCTATATTATGGTTCCTATTTTAAAGGGTATTCAGGAAACTAAAAAGATAAACTCTAATATTATGATAGTAGGTGGTGGTGAATTAGAAAGCCAAAAAATAGTTGAAGTCGTTGCTAAACTGAATAATCTTTATAATAATATTATTCACATAGACAAAAATTTGACTACTGATGAACTTACAACTAATAAAGAAGGTATAATTTATATTCCAAACATGGACCAAAAATATAAAAAAAATAATGAACAAATAAATGATTTACTTGAAACTGTTCTTTATAAAAATTATGATTATAGAATTATTGGACATTTTTCTTATGAATTTTACTGGTCTTCGGTTTTAGGTTTAGGTAATAAAGTTAGTCGTTTTTTTAATAGCCAAATTTTTATTCCACCACTTCAGACACGACCAATAGATAAATTAACAAAAGCAAAATATTATTTAACTAAGAGATTAAAGAAACTAGGAGTCCGTACTTCCGGTATTAAGTTGGAATCATTTAAACCGTTGTTATCTGTAGTTATTGGGAATGATGAAATAAGAGAAATAGTAGAATCTCTGGGGAATTATTTACTTAAACCTAATAATGATCACAATATTATAGATGCAAAAGATACCTACATCAATGAAAATATCTATAAAACTATATTATACTATAAGTCTATACTTTTTATTGATTACAGAGATTTTAGCCCTGATTTAACTTTTGATTCTATTTTTCATGCTAAAAAGGAAGAATATGATTATTTAACTGATTTTATTTTCCAATTTATAGAAAACCCTGATTTGATGAAAAATACAAATGGCGGTTCCCATCAAAATATAACGGCAAAAGTTATAGATCCATCATACTTTCAAAAAAATGAGCCGAAAAAGAGACCCCCAAAACCCTCTGAAGAAACTGATATTTTTCAATGGATGTATTTATATCAAGTCGCAAAAAAAGACCCTTTATTTTTCAAATTTATACTTGCAAATGTCATTGAATTTTTACCAAAAATTGATGAGGAAATGTTTAATATTCAGAAATTATTTATTGGATATGGTTTTATAACGAGAGACGTTAAAATGATAAACATTTTAAAAGAGGTCAAAGAACTTGCAGAAACAGATAGACATATATTTTTATATGGAGAAACAGGTACTGGTAAAAATTTGCTTCCCCAGGCGATCCATGAAATTTCTCAAAGAAATAATGGCGAATTTAAAAAAATTAATTGCGCTGCCATTTCTGAACAATTGCTTGAGTCAGAATTATTTGGTTATGAAAAAGGAGCACATAGTAAAGCAGATGAACCTAAAGAGGGGTTTATTGAACAATGCAATGGCGGAACATTATTTTTAGATGAGATTCATAATATGAGTATAGATCATCAAAATAAATTGTTAAGATTTTTAGATACTGGTAAGTTTAGAAGAATAGGTGGTAATAAAATATTAGAAAAGGATGTAAGAGTTATAGCAGCAGTGAATGAGCCTATTGATGATCTAATAGAAAAAAATACATTAAAAAAAGATTTGGCAGCAAGACTGAATTACAAAAATAAAATTTCTTTACCTCCTCTAAGAGAAAGGTCAGTTGATATTCCTTACCTAGCAGAATATTTTTTTACTCAAACGTTAAGAAAAAAATATGGGAAGTTAATTCCTCCAACCAGATTAGAATATAAAACACATCCTATATATTATTTAATTAAATTAAATATGTTATTTCTTATTGATATAAATGACACTGAAATTAATGCAGATTTATTTTTTCATGAAGATGTAATCCATGATTTTATAGATAATAGTAAATTAACTAAAGAGCAAATAACCCAAATTAATTTTCTTTTAACATTTATGAAAAATAGAAACAAACCTATGCTTGTTAATGATGTAATTCAATATAAGGATTACTTATTCAAATACTTATCAGAAGATTATAGTGATGGAAATATAAGATCACTTGAGAATGATGTTAAAACGGATGCTGAGAAAGCAGTTAACAATAAAAATTTAGACCAATATCTTTCTAATAGATCACTGAAAATACTTAATTTCATTGATAATAATAAAAATCGTCTTCTCGGTGATGAAGATATAAATAGAATACAAAATTATTTGGATAACAATTTAAATAGAAAAAAGACTGTAAATGAAGATTCTATCGGGTATGATACTTTTCATATGCACGAGAGAGGAATTTATATAAAAATATACTGTGAAGCCTATCATCTATATGGAATTGAGAATATAAAGAGAGGTAGCCGTCAATATACTTTTTATAAAAATCTGTTGAATGAAATTAATCAAATAAGTAAAGTTGTTTTTGATTTTGACAAATTTATAAACACTGACTTATATGATTATGTAAAAGGCATTATTATTAAAATAACAGAGAGCCAAGAACTATTTAAAAAATATGATGATTCTATTGAACTCGATGAATTATTAAAAATATTTCCTAACGAGTTATTTGACAAATTCAAAGACATGCTGATAAATTCATATTATGAATCTAGATCTTTTCCACTTTATATAAAGCGATATATTAAAATATTATTTGAATTGTATATTAATAAAAATTCCGATACTGATACAGATAAAGAAAAGGAATATGAGGAAAGTAAATTTAAAGACATTACAAATGAATGTATTAATACAGTTGAAAACATAATTTCTAAGCATAAAAATTCGAATGATAAATGGCTTAAAAACAATTTACATAAAGAAGACCGAGTCCATTATCTAGAAAAAATAATTGAGTGCAAACAAAAATATCAAATATAGATTAAGTATTGTTTTACATAATTTAGGTATTTCATTTATATATATAAATTTTTTTAGGTATTATTGTTAGCAAATCAGGTAGTACGATAAGTTACTAATATAAAGTAACTTAAGCCATCCGTATAAATTAATAGACAATTATTCTAATAATTTTTTCATCTTATTATTTTTATTGGGATTACTACGTCTAAATTAGGCTAATTTTACTCAAAAACGTTATAATAAAATATTCTTGGCTTAAGAATTGAGACTATTTTAACCAGGTTTTTGAAAATTGATAAAGCAAAATAAGAAAGGAGATTTAGATGTATTTTTCAGGTTTCATATAACAAATAATGAAGGGTTAAGCGAATCGGATAATCTATAATTTTAAAATAAGGAAATACAAAATGCAAAATCAAATAAATAACGATTATGAATCAAAAAGACCAAATGATGAAAGACAAAACGCTAATAATCCAATAGAAAAAGGAGAAACTAATATGGAAGAACAATCCATAGAAAATCAAGAAGTTGCAAATGATGAGCAGGTTAATGATGATAATGTAGAGAAGTCTTTGCTTGAAAAAGCCAAGGAAATCCAGAGTACAGTTAGAATGATCGGTCGTCTGAAAGATGAATCTAAGATGCTCGATTATTTAGATCAGCTCGATGAGATATTGCCAAAACTTGACAACAGGATTCAGGAAATCAAAAAAGAAGGCCAGGAAAAAGAAGGCCAGGTTAATGAGCTAAAGAAGCTCTATCAAGAAGGTAAACAGCTATCAGATTATAAGGAGAAGCTGGAAGAAAAAAGAGACGCAATTAATGAAAAATTGCAGACTCTAACAGACGAGCAGAAAGACTTCTTTGACTTTGATTAAATAAAACTAAAAGGATAATGATATGTACACATCCGGATTCACATAGCGAGATGCAATAAAATATTTATAAAATTGTAAATCTATTAATAAAAATTAATTGGAGTAGAAAATGAAAAATAAAACTACAATTTCATTAAGTAACGATCACCCCTTAAATTTGAGTAATTATAATAATTTTAATAAGATTGTAAAATCATATAAACTCGCAGAATTTAATGAAAAAATATCCTCCCAGGATTTAGTAACGCCTCCCCTTTCTGACAAACACCAAGAAATTGTTTTTGACATCTTATCACAAAGTAATGCCTTAAAAGATCATGACAAAATGGTTTTTCCGTACCAGTATTTTTTTATGAACTTTCTAAATATGGCTACAGTAGGATTAAAAAGCCAAACTTACATTTTCGAAAAATCAGGTAATGGTTTATATGTTCCTCTAAGATTATCCTCCATAAAGAACAATAATATAATCAAAGGAACATAATAAACCTATAAAAAGGGAGAGATTCCCCCTCCTCTCCCTTATCCTTTTTTCTCCCAAAATAAGGAATAAGAATAATGGAACAACTATACAGTCTCAAATCAGCAGCAAAAAAACTGGATGTCTCCAAAAGAACCATCCAGCGCTTGATCAAACAGAGACCGGACATTGAAAAATATAAAGTTGGAAGCGGTGTTAGAATTAAAGAAAGTGATTTGAAAAAGTTAGTTGTTAAGCAAGTAAATCTTGAAAACATAGAAATATAGGGAGAAAAAATGGCGTCAATAAAAAAGACACATACTAAAAAAGGTGTTGGTTATAAAATTGATTATTATGATAGCAATGGAAAAAGACATAGAATAACAAGATACTGCACAAGAGAAGAAGCAGAAGCCTTAGCAAAAAAGATAGAATTTAAGAAATCAAAAATTGGATTAGGATTAGAAAAAGAAGTTGAAAAGATTAAATTGTTTGATGCAATTGAACAGTATATTGATTATTCTCTTATTCACAAAGCAGAATCAACAATTGAAAGAGAAAAAAGAGTCTATAAACCTTTTAAGAAATTTATGGGTAACCGAAACATTCGTAGAATCAAATTAAAAAATGTTGAGCGGTATGTATCCAAAAGATATAATAAAGACAATTTAAAACCCGCTTCAATTGGAATTGAAGTTAGGACTTTAAAAGCATTTTTCAATTATCTCATACGTCACGAATTAATTAATAAAAATCCAGTGAAAGGAATTCCTATACCCAAAAATAATAGTAAAGGGAATAATGATGTAAGATATTTATCAATCGAGGAAGTTCATAAACTCCTTTCTGTTATTGATTCCAAGGATTATAAGGATCTTTTAAGGGTCTATTTGCATACTGGAGCAAGAAGGAAGGAATTACTTACACCTAGCTTAACCTGGGATGACATTGATTTTGCCAACAATAAATTGATCCTCAACACTAAAGGTGGCCGAAAGCATACAATAATAATGGATAAAACAGTTACTGACATTCTATATAGAAGAAAGCACAAAGATAAAAAGGACCAACCCTTTGATCTTGACTATGAAAGAGTTTATAGAAAAATAAAGGGCTATTACAAAAAGGCCGGCATTAAGAATGCCAATGTCCATACCCTTCGAAAAACATTCGGCAGTTTATTAGTCCAGCAAGGCGTTCCCTTAATGACTGTTTCAAAATTACTTGGCCACTCGTCAGTCAAAGTAACTGAGAGTCATTATGCAGAATTACTGGACAGGAATCTTAAAAATGGTGTAAAAAAGTTGGATGATATAATATAGAAAACCAGAAAAATATTATCTTACAAGCCCGTGATTATTTCACGGGCTTTTCTTTTTATATCTATAACCTGAGTTTTAACAGTTGAAAATGACAAACCTCGAGATAAAGTATAAAAAATGTTATAAAAGTTAGTCACCATTTAGTCACCACTGCCTGTCTATTCATGTCCTTATTTGTCATATTTATACTAATTGCGTATATTTTTGCAAGCTAAAAGTGAACATAAAGAAGCCCCTGTAACTCACTGAGCAACAGGGGCTTTCTGGTGCCGAGGGCGGGACTCGAACCCGCACAGCCATAACTGACCGAGGGATTTTAAGTCCATCTCTACCCCCTGGCGCTCAGTAACTTAGATAGGGTTGATGACCAAAAAGTGACTATCGAATTTAAAAAAATCGCTTACGCATTAAGTTAATTTAAAAATTAGTGATATCAGATTTAAAGACCGTATTTAAAAAATTAGGTCTGGGATGGTTAAATTGATCTTATTTAAATGTCCTACAAAATATAGCAACTTAAAAAAAACATTACTAATTACCATTGAACAACCCTAAGGTATATATCTCATTCAACTTAAAGCAGATGGCAAAGCAACAGTAAAACGTGCTTTATTAATAAAATAAGATTCCATCCATAGTTTAAGAAAGATTGAGCCCGGTTTTCATGCCGGGCTTTTTCTTTTTAAAATCAGCTTTACTCACAGAAATAATTACTATCACTACTTGTTTACTGAAAATAGTACCATAAACAGAAAAGCAGGGCTTTTACACCCTGCCCTTCTTGGGGTCGACAACAATTGTTTTATAATTAAGTAATGATTTAAATTTATTTCATTCTGTTTCTAACTCTCCATAAACAGATAGGTAACGCAGAATCCTTGCGTCTCTGCCAGAAAGGGAAAGCTTACCCTGTTCTTTTTCGGATATTGTATGGGCTCGCCTGATGCTATGATAGCCCAATTTATAACCAAATTCTTCTTGCGTATAACCCATATCAGTCCGAATCTTTTTAAGAGTTTCTGGTTTTTTATAATGCTCTAAAGGCCTTCTTTCCGGAGTATCGAGTTCAATAATCTGAATATATTTATTTGAATCTCGGATGGCTAAGAAAGAATTATCTGACCGCTTCAATATTTCTTTT
>JAIPJV010000079.1 GCA_021734005.1 Fidelibacterota bacterium | reverse complement strand
TAATCCCTTCGGGATTTTCGGGATTAACCTTAAAATTATGCATAACCCCAGAAAACTCAGTTTTTACAAGACGGAGGGTCTAAAACTCTAATTACTAGAAAATTAATCTCAATTTTTTGCAGGGTTATGCATAATTCAGGCTAACAACATAAGACACAACTTTTACAAATAACTATAGAACCAGTAAAATAATCAAAAACCAAACTCAGAGTAGTTTGAACAAAAAAATATTAACCATTAAATCAATTCCAGACCCCAAATAGCATTAATATTCCAAAGATAATAATTAAAAATCCGGCAATTTGATAGAATCTATGGACATTCTCCCCATAAAATTTTTGAGCGAGCAACCAAAATTCTATATATTATAAAATCACATTTTTTAAGGCCACAAATAAGCATAAAAATTCCAATTGCAACCATCAAAATTCCCCAAAATATATTCATATCAAGCTTCTTTAAGCATATTGGATTTTATTTTTAGAACAGTCTATCTTCAATTACTAATCAATTTCCGGCTTTTCTGTTCGATGCCAGACCTGAGTTCGGCCGATTTTCACCAGCAATTTAATATAGCCGAAGACCTTCATTTTTTTGCCATTTTCAGTGACTTCTAATTTGCAATTATAGATCTTACCGTTTTCCGGATCCAGAATTTTTCCTTCTTTCCACTGGCTGCCAGAACCTTTAAAATCCCACATAAATTCCATCCCAATAATCGGCTGATCTTTACGTTCGCCTTCACATTCATCACAAATTGGATTGGGATCTTCGCCCGGTTCTGGAAAAGTTTTTAAGATCTTGCCGGAAAGAGTGCCATTATCCGACTCCGAAATTTTTACTATGGATTTGGCCTCCTTTGTTTCTTCATCAATAGTTTTCCAATAACCAACCGGCGTAGTATTGTAATCATTTCCCAGAACTATTCCACTGAACATTAGGCCGACAATTAATAAAACTAAAAGTCCATACCTTCTCATTTCCGTCTCCACGTTAAAATTGAAAAAATCAAAAACATACAAAATAATCAGTAGACAAAAATTATGGTTGTTTGGTCAATCAAAAAAGGACTTTTTTTGGGATAATGGTTTAAAACTGGAGTATTTTTATAAGGCTCTCTTAGATTTGTTGTAATCAATTAACTAAAATTTGAGAAATGTCTTCAAAAAAATCTCAAAAATCGAAGAAAAACCAATTAGGATCCCATATTCACTTAAATTCAGTAGATTGAGACTAGCACCAGGCTTCAGCCTGGTGAATAAAGTTTATAAAAAACAAAAATCAGTCTACTTTAGCAGGCTTCCAGTAATTTTAGCAAGCATGCTGAAGCAGAATAAAGGAGAGATATAGTCCTATACACCACGTTGAAACGTGGTGCTTAACTCAATATTATCAATAAACAAAATATTAACATTGAGGTAATTGTTTGATAGGAATGAGGGAATACATGAAGGATGCATAGCACCCATAATAAATCTTAGAAAGCCTTTTATAATTTCTTGATTATATTTTTTGCTGTTTGAATTCAATATTATAGGTTTTAATTTTACGCACCTATAAAGCAATTGGGGTTAATAAAATAATGAAAGGGTATTAAGATGAGAAAAATATTGGTTCGTTTGCTCAGTGTTCTTTATTTCCTGTTAATAGGAATAGTTTATTCACAAAGTACTGCAGAACCGGTTAGATTGCGATTCATGACTTATAATATTTATCACGGTGCTACTCAAAAAGGCGACTTTGACCTGGACTTGATAGCCAGTGTAATTAACGAACAGAAACCTGATCTTGTCGCTCTTCAGGAAGTTGATCTGTGGACAAACCGGGCTCATAATATGGATCTGGCTCTGGAATTAGCACAACGTACAGATATGATTCCACTGTTTGGAAAGGCCATGAGCTATGACGCTGGAGAATATGGCGAAGCTGTTCTTTCCCGGTTTTCATTTAGTCGAACAAAAAACCATCCTCTCCCCTACACATCAGGCAAAGAACCGAGAGCAGCATTGCAAACCGTAGTAGAATTACCAACAGGACAAAAAATTAGTTTTATTGGTACTCATCTTGATCACACTAGCCAGGATAAAAATCGAATTATGCAGGCCAAAGCAATCAATAAAATATTTAAAAATTGCGAAATGCCCACTGTTCTTGCTGGTGACCTGAATGCCAGACCTCAATCCGAGCCAATTAGACTATTAGAAAAAATCTGGCACTCTTCTTTTCAAAATCCAGTTCCCACCTTTCCTTCCCCAGACCCAGATAGAAAAATCGATTACATTATGTACAAACCTGAAAATCGCTGGAAGGTGGTCAGCAAAAAAGTGGTTGATGAGCAGGTGGCTTCGGACCATTGTCCTGTAGTTGTAGATATTGAATTGTTACCGGGAAAAAATTAAATCAGATATTTTATATAAGTGTTTTTAATCAAAATCTATTGATAAAATGTAAATGAATTTTGGCAGTAGTAAAGCTGTCATCTTCATCAAAAGCATAATCAAGGCCAATAATTCCAGCCCGGGAATTGAGCCGAATTCCAGCGCCAAAAGAAGCCGGGTAGCCTCTATTTTTTGTGCCATTCTCTGTGAATTGAAAGTAGCCTTTTTCATAGAAAAGATACAGACTACTGTAAAGTCCCTGAAGCCAACGCAATTCTAGTGTAGCCCAGCCAATTTTTGTGCCCCGGAAAAAATCCTCAGCATAACCGCGCATTGACTGAGCACCTCCGAACCAGAAATAATCGGAGTAATCATATCGAGTCTCTTGCCAGCGACCTTTGAAATTTAAAGCGGAATGGGCAACAATGTTTTTGAAGATACTATAGTTATAACTTGTAGAAAGATCAAGGTTGAGGATAAGATTTTCTGAATCTTCCGTGTTACCCAGCATGAGATCGCTATTAAAAGTCCCTCCAGAGCGGGGATTGTAAATAGGCTGTCTGGTATCAATGCGAACGCCAGCCCCGGCAAATCGATTTGTACGCGACTGCAAATTGTATAGTTCTCGTCCAGAAGGAGTTGGCAAATGGCTTTCGAATTCAAAATTTAACTGTAAACTAAGAGCTGGAGAAAATTGTTTACCAATAGATGTCTGAAAATTCCTGGTCACCAGCGTTGTATCCCGTAGAGTTTGATCAAAGCTGAGCTGTCCGGAGTAATTATATTTCCAAATCCAGGGAGTGTAGAAATCGATATAAAATTCCTGGGAATTGCGATTGAGCCGGGACCAATTCAGATTCAACCGGCGTCCCCTTCCTGCAAGATTGGAAAGGGTGATGTCAAATTTTCCGGTAAAATAGCCTTTTTCTTCACCTTTTCCAGGGACATAACCGGCTATGCCCTCAAAATTGTTATTATTCTTTTCTATAACCTGAAATAGCAAACCTAAATTTTCCTGCCGATCACGTACTATCTTGTGCTGATCTTTGATTTCCAGGAATTTGAACCGGCCGACCTGTCTTTTAATTCGCTCGATAAGCGGATCACTGACAATTTTTCCTTTATAATGGCTCAATTCTCTATCTAAAATCCCGGGATCAGTTTTGTTTAATCCTTGAAAATAAAGGGTGTCTATACGGGCAATTTCATTATAATTAAGCACAAATTCAGGATTGAGAAAAATTGAATCGGAAGATTGAGTAATCTGAGTATTTTTTAAGTTCACAACAGCAAAATAATAGCCCTGTAATTTTAAATCCACCAGAATTTCGGCTGTGAGTGAATTATAGTTGCTTTCAGTAACCTTCAAGTTTCTGTATTTTTTTTGAATATCCGTAAAATCTATTGCATCGTTATCAGAAGCAATGACTATTCTGCCAAAATAGACAGAATCCAGCTCTGAAGGCCCGGCAATTAGACCATTAACCCAAAAGAGAAAAATCATAAGAAATATGATATGATGAATTCTATTTTTAATAAATTCTCCTCTAAAAGAATGCTCTCAATTCCACATTTCCCAGCTGGTAAAAGTCAAACTCAGGTTCTTTCCAGCCTTCATAATTTGCGCGCAGATTGAGATGGCGGCCAATTTTGTATTCTACTGAAACACCAAAACCAAAAGTGATACCTTCCCGCTTGCCATTGCTCATTTCCCAGGGCAGAGCACTATTTTCAGGCGTGACCCGCACTTGATTGAATTCCAGAAAGGTTTTTGTACGCCCTTTGCGAGAAAAATTACGCTGATACTCCATTTTCATACGGGTCAAAAAGGCATCTACATTGCTGGTCTCGGCTTCCTGATCATACTGTAGATCAAGGTCGAGCGAAAATTTGTTGATCATATTGAGCCGATAGGTGAACTGATTGGCCATTTTTTGACCGTAAATCGCGTGATTACGCAAATTACTGATCTGAGAATCCCGAATATTACTGTATTGACTGATTTCAGAGGTCAGGCTGATGTTCATTATCATAGGGCCCCGGTATTTGACCAGATATTCCTCCCGAAACCTTTTCTCACGCCCCCGAACATCCATTTCACTAATATTGTCATTCTTTTTGTAGCGGAATTTGAGATAGCCCTGAATATTTTTGAAATCATAGTCAATATCCTGCTGAAAATAGCGATAATAATTAACCCAGTTGCTGTCAATGCCAGCCATAGAAAGCTGGTAAAGATTGCTCAGGTCATGATTGTTTTCAATTTCCTGTTCCAGACGCAAATTAGTAATAGTAGAGATGCGATTCAGGAAACTACTTTTGATAAATTTTTTCAGCCGGCGGCCATTGTAGCGAAACTGAAAACCGGTTTGGAAATTGGTGACAGGACGGCGAATATTGGTGGGAACGATTCGTAAAATGTAATTACCGAGTTGATGAGGCACGTATTCAGTATAAGTAGAATCATAAATATAATTCCCTTCGCCCTGATCAACTTTAAAATAGATTTTTTCTTTCTTGACAGTATATTTCTCATCGATTCTGAAATTTGTTTGCCACTGGAATGGTAGTTTTTTTGGTCGCTGGAGCAGCTGACCTTTCATTAAATTGTATTGGGCATTACTCTGTTCACTATTGTAATACTCCTTTTTTCTGGTGATCCAGCTCAATGAAGCCGTCAAAGTATGCCAGTTATTCAATTTTCCCGCCAAAGTCAAATCCTCGCCACTGCTTTCCTCCTGCCAGTTATTTTGATCACGGTCATAATTATCACGAAAATGATAGCTGGCTTTCCAGTCAATTTTCTCACTTTTGCGGCTGCCAATTCCGATTGTATTTTCATAGAATTTGAAATTATCAGCAGCAAGGGAATCATTGGTGCGATATTCATTGTAGAATTCGTAAAATGGTTGAAACCGACCTATGTTTATTTGAGTAGCGATTCTTTGGCGGGTCCATTCTTTTTGCAAAGTCGGACTCAGATCTGTATTGATGTCCTCCCGGGTGAAATTCAATTTATCCAGCCATTTATAATTGATCTGCATTTCTGCATTTGTTCGTTGAGTTGATTGATCGGCAAAATCAAGACCACCGGCTGCAAAATCAAGGAGAACATTGTCGTCAAAATTATATTTGAGCCGGGATTCGTAAACCCTTTCTCCAGCCAGTTGCTGAACCCCAGTGTCCCATTTTCGCTCATATTCAATGCTCTTATTGCGACCGATGGCCCGAAAACGTTCATCTTCATTACGAAAACTGCCGGAAACTGCCACCTGACCAAAATCAGTTTGGGGAGATGTATATTGACTGGAAATATTAACAGCCAAACCTTTATTATCACCATCGTCCTGATTTGAGAAAGTATTCATATCCAGATTGGAGCCTGTCAATTCTGTATTAAGCTGAAAATTATTTGTCGGCTGCCAGACAGAGCGAAGGTGATATAGTTGTTGCCTGCGGGGCAATTTAAGGGGTTTAGCAGGCAAATAGACAGCCTCTTGCTTGAGATCTTCTGATAATGCCGGATCATTTTTGTCAACATACTCAAAATACACATTTTCTGGCGTGTAATTTTTGCGGTATTGCCCTTCTTGTCCAACATTATAGAAAGTTGCTGAATAATTACCCTGCTGAGGCCCGACAAAAACCAGGATAGAATCCTGCATAATGTAATTGCCCAGACTATCAGGTTGAATTGTACTTTTGAGAGCGGAGTCCATATTATCACCCACCTGTTTTAATAGTTGTCTGTCATTATCGGTAATCTCCATTTCAATGGGATTGGCTTTGTCATCGGATTCATTGATGAATTGAGCCGATACATCCAGAGTGTTATTGAGAAGGGAAACCTTGCTGTTGGCCATGACAATATTTTTCTGATAGACCAGATCCGAATACTGAAAATCAACTGTAATACGCGTATTGGAAGTGATCAACTGATTGGGAGTGAAAGTGATCTCACCAGTGGAATAGTCAATCGTGTAAGCATTGTTCTCTCCCCGTTGGACAAGATTTCCATTTATATAGACCTGTTCAGTACCTGCCAGAACAATGATAGCGTCTTCACCATTTTCGCCCTGCAATTGATACGGCCCCTGTTTTCCTTCTGTGCCTTCAAATTTATTGGTATGAAATTTTCCTTTTGAAACTGCACCGGCGGCCTGGTTGTGAAAATTATCCCGCTGACTGCTGAGTTTGACGCCCTGCAATTTTCTGGAATAATTGCCATAACGGCCTTCACTAATATTTAAATAATAGTCACCAAAAGTAATATTTTCATGGGGCATATTTAATCTTATAAAAACCTTGTCAATTTCATTGAGTTGCTGAGTATTGCCTTCCGGTTGGATAGGAACATTTTTATCGGTTAATGCTCCAGTAATGCTGATATCATCGGTGAATTTTCCCTCAAGTTTCAAATCCAGGCCCGATTGAATTGACATTCCACTGTTAGTTTTTAGGTTAATTCCCCGGAAAATTGAGCCGGACTTAAGAAAATCGTACTGGACTTCCCGGCCTGGATTATCCTGATCTGCACTGGTCGTTTTGGCGGCTGATTTTTTTGCTGTATCACGGGGGTGATAATATTCAGGAGGAGGATTTAAATAATTTGTAAGTGGTAAATCCAGAGGTAAATATTGATAATCTACTATTATTTGCAGGCTATCTTCAAAAGCAGGCCAGATACGCAGAATACCAGCTGGAGATTGCACCAGGATTGAGTCCGGCTTTAGTTTTTGAGAATTTGCAGAAATCTGCACTGTAGCTGGCAAAATATATCTATGGTTCAATTTTATTGTTGTATCAGAAGGAATAACATTGATCGTATCCTTTGCTGCTCTCTGACCATAAAGACCTGATATCAGAAGTACCAATATTATGGCAAGGGAAAATTTTATTTCTTTAATCGTCCACCCTCCCTGCTTCCTGGCAGTTGTAGTAAATTAAAAATATAGATTGTTCCATTGGAATTCAGTAAAAATAATTTATCATCTATCAAATCAGAACTGGTAATATTTTTTACTTTCGATAAGTTGATCAGTTCCCTGTTACCGATTTTATTATTCGATAGATTAATAATAAGAATTTTTGATTTTTGAGTTGTAATCACAAATTTGTTTTCATTTTCACAAAAAGAATTATACTGCAGGCTATCAGGGAGCGGAATGATATTGATCGGCTTTCCAAATTGAGAATAGACCAGAATTCTGGTATTTTCCAGGATAGCAATATTTCCCCGCAGGGTTAGCAACATATCAATTGGATTCTGAATGGACTGCTGACCATAATCAATTCCCCCAAAACGATTGATAAGTTCCTGATCCTGATTAAAACACAGGATTTCTTTGTTCTCCTCGTCAAGAATAAATAATCTACCCATTCGTGAAACGCAAACATCAAGGGGATAGAATTTTTCGTGAATATTTTCCTGATCAGGAAAAATACCCAGAAAATTCAGCTGCCGGTCGTAATAGGCAATTCTCTGGTTATTGTAATCGGCAATGTAAATATTCAAACCATCAGGAGACGATAAATTCAGAGGTCGATCAAAAAGACCTTGCTGCCAGCCAAATCCTCCTCCGGAATTCAACACCTCGCCCTTAGAATCCAGCAAATAAATGGCATTGTTCAACTGATCAATTGTGTAAATATTATCAAAGGGCGAGACATAAATAGCAGTAAAATTGTGGCTTTTACCTTCAAAGTTTGGATTTATGATCCTGGTGGGTAAAATTGAAGCCTGGACATTGAAGCTAATGATAAAAAGTAAAATTGAAATTATTTGCTTAACCATACAAACTCCAGGTAAATTGTCAATATCCCTTTAACTTAATATTTTTATTTCTCTTTGAGTATAAATAATTGGAGTGGATGTTTGGATG
>JAIPJV010000078.1 GCA_021734005.1 Fidelibacterota bacterium | reverse complement strand
GATCTCCAAATAAACAGTGAAACGCCCATAATACAGGTGTGAGCCAGTCCAACAATCAATTATGCAAATAAAGGTTTCGCAATTGTATAAAATAGACCAAAATATCAAAGCGGATACTGGCGTAGGATACCGATTTTTTCTCGAGAGGGATAAAAATCAATATTAAGGTATATTAACAAAACAAAATCCCCTAAATATAAAAATTAGGGGGTATAGTCAATTATCTAAGTAGTTTGTTTTATTAATTGTACCCCCGACAGGATTCGAACCCGTGCATTCGGCTCCGGAGGTTTGTTATAAAATTTTATCTCCCTCCAGAGAAACAAAACCGCAGGATACGATCCGTATCCTACCAACTAATTTTGACAGTTTTGACAGTGAGTTAAATCAATAAAAAATATTAAATTAAAGGATTTTGTTATGAGTAAAGAAAGTAAACTTGATAAAAAGCGGACTGATTATTTGGAAAACCATAACTCAATAATCAAGGCTTATACCGATTATATTAAAGAAAATGAATCACCACCTACCTATAAAGAGTTATCAGAAATCACCGGCTTACATGAAAATTCAATATATAACCATATGAAAAAAATCAAAAAGCGAAATCTTAACGAAATCATTAAAAAATTTAGGATTGTAACCGAGGCAGTAATTTTTAAATTAGTCCAGGACATACTTAGCGGGGAAGCTAGAACCAGCAAATATAAATTATTTTTTCAGTTAGTTGAAAAATGGAGCGAAAAGACCGAAATTGATATGAATTTTGATAGAGTAGTTGAAAGCATTGATATTACCGTCCATAAAAATAATGATTAATTAGTTATAATCATTTAATTTATTTGTTATTTGAAATTAGCGGGATAGGGTAGCCCCTGAAAAGCCGAGACCTTCACGGCCTGCCCGCTAAGATTTTTAATGAAGGGCTAAAAGGAAGGATTTAGCAATGAACTTACCAAAAAAAATAATTCAAAAATTTAAAAGACAAAATCTAATCCAGGAAGTTGATAAATTAATTGGGAAAAAAGACCAGGATAAAGTATTAAAATATCTATTTAAAAAGAAAAAAGATTATAAAAAATATATCCAAAAAATAAAAGAAAACTCTAACCCAAATTTACAATCTGTGCGGATAGGATTAATTAGTATGGAATTGGGTCACCCTCTTAAGTTTATAAATGATAAAATAAAAGCAATAGAGGAAATGGATAACATTGATAAAGAAATCGAATCTTTAAATAAAATTGAAAATACAGACAGCAAGACGAAAAAGCAGAAGGTTAAAGAAATGATTGAAAAAGCAAGGAATGACAAAGAGACTGATCCGGAAACATGGAAACAAAAATTTATTGATGAATTTGGTAAGAATGGTTTTTATACTGAGTTAAACCGGATAAATAATCATTATGAAAATTATACAAATAAAAAACTAAATATCAATGGAATGAAATGGTATAAAAACCCAGATTATGACAGAAAAAGAAAAAGGAATCACAACAAGTAAAAGTTAATAATATAAAATTATAAACTTACAAGCCGGTAGATTTTAATTAATTTGCCGGCTTTTTTTTATTATAAAAACAGCAACTTAAAGAAACTTACAAATTATAAACTTACACTTACATTGTGTAAGTTATTGAAATTATTATAATTATGCGTCAATTTTAACTGATAATTGAGAAATAAACGGAGGATATAAAAATGGGAACTAAAGAATTTATTCATAAGGTTAGAAAAGAACTAAAGGACTTCCAATATTGGCAAGTCGAACATCTTATAAAGGCAGAGATTATAAATCCAATTCAAAGAGGCTCAGGACGCCCCAGGGAATTTTCAAAAAAAGATGTAAGAAAAGCGGTAAAATATTATAGCAAAGGATAATAAATGCCCGAACCTTCGATAACAATAAAACCAAATCCTGATCCGAAAAAAGGCAAAGGTTACATTGCAATTAATGGAAACCGCCAGGACATAGAAAGACTTAAAAAGATAGTTAACAAATATATTGACCCCAGGATAAAAGAAAAAATTCAGGACATTGGAAAATGAGCAATGGCTATTTTAAAATCGATAGAAAAATATTTGAATCTGATATTTGGTTAAAAACTATGGATTTAAGATTGTTTATATATTTAATCGGTCAAACCCGCTGGAATAAAGAACCGAACACCAAATATAAGAGTAAGGGAATAATTATCAAAAGAGGACAATTTTTAAGGTCTTACCGAAATTTACAAAATGATTTGGAATATATAGATAATAACCGCATCGAAAAATATTCAGTTATGAAAATTAAAAGAGCAGTGGACAGACTAAAAAAACAAGACAGAATAAAAACAGAAACAACCCCACTTGGTACACTATTTACAGTCGTTAACTATTTGAAATATCAGAACATAAAAGAGAATGATAAAGAGGCTTGTTACAGCACCGTTACAGCACCGTTACAGCACCGTGACAATACTAATAAAGAAAAGAAAGGTAAAGAAAGTAATATACCGTCAAATCAAGATTTGCCAGAATCCTATTTTGATTTATCTTTAAAATTTCATAAGCAACAAAAGAAAAATGAATTTTATCATAAAGATTTCAAGTCAAAACTTAATTATAAATCTCCAGTAGTAAAAAATGGAGCTGAAACCATTGATAAGCTGATCCGGCTTGATAATGAACCCCTTGATGAAATAAAAAAGACCTTAAGATTTGCTTTAACTGATAGCTTTTGGCAGAAACAAATTATTAGTTTAAACGGTCTTAGAAATAAATCTAAGAATAACGGTAATACTAAATATTTCAATATAAAAAATGCTATGAAGGGAAAGCATAAAGAAAAAATATATTCGATTGATGATTTAGCAAATCTAAAAATAAAACCCGGCCAGATAGAAAAATATTTTAATCCCATTGGGGATAATAAATACAAACCTAACCAGGAAGGTAAAGAACTAGTTAAAAGGTTAAAAAATGGAAAATAAGATAAACAAATTAAAGAATTTAGATGCAGAAAAATCAATAATAGCAGAATTATTAAATAATGCTGAAGCTATTGCTAATATTCAGAATCTTAAGCCAGGGCATTTTTATAGCAATAAATACCGGAAATTATATAAAAAAATCTTAAAACTTAGCCAGGAAAATAAGCCAGTTGATATAATTATTTTAAGTAATCAGCTGAATATAAAAGTTAGTGAATTATCTTATTTAATCGGTGAATCCATATCAGCGATTAAAGTTAAGGAATATGAAAATATAATTATTAATAACTGGATAAAAAGGAAGTTAATAGAATCCGGTTATAGATTTGTAAATAATATTTCAAGGCCAGAAAATAATCCGGCAGACATAATTTCTGATTTGTCAAATCAATTTGATAAGATTTTACAGGTTAATAATAATTCTGAGAAATTAGGTAATATTGAACCCGCTTTAAATGAATTGATTTCTAAACGAGTAGATGACATAGATAACACCCCAGGAATAAAAACAGGATACCCAGGAATAGATAAAAAAACAGCTGGACTTCAAAAAGGTGACTTTGTAATCATTGGGGCAGATACATCCGTAGGAAAAACGGCCTTAGCCCTCAATATAACCGAAAATATTTTATTTAGGGATAAACCTTATCCAATCGGTTATATTTCCTTAGAGTTAACAAAAGCCGGAATCCTTGACCGTCTAATTTGTACCAGAGCCAATATAAATATAAATGATTTCTATAATAAAGAAATTACCTTTGAAGGTAAACAGCGATACCAAAATATAGCAAGCCAGCTAAACCAAAAGCCTTTATATATTATTGATAATTCAACAAATCTTAATGATATAACTACAAAGATAAATTTACTTTATAAAAACTATAAGACCCGAATAATATTTATAGATAACTTGCAGAATATTTTAGGTCATTCCGGCCAGGATTTTAGAAAATTAATCACGGAATCAACTAAAAAACTAAAGGCAATAGCTAAAAGATTAAACATAAGTATAATTGCATTATCTCATTTAAGCAGAGGGGATAATTCAAAAACCCCTAGGCTTTCAGACCTTAAAGAATCCAGCAGTATAGAGCAGGATGCCGATAAGGTTATTTTAATCCATAGACCATACAAGGGAGCCGGATTAAGAGATTTTAAAGAGGATTGCACCCTAAAGCTTGCTAAGAATCGACAGGGGCATACAGGCAAAATTGACCTTATTTTTAATCGAAAAATAGCACGCTTTGAGAATAAACCAAAAGCAGGATTTTAACATGAATAAACAGGATAAAATTTTACACAAATTGGAAAACATTGAAAACCAAATTTCCAGGCCAGGATTATGGCTTACGATAGATGAATTATCCGATTATATCAAATTGTCTCAAACTTCGATCCGGCGCTTAATCAATAAAGATAAAATTCCGTTTTCCAGATTAGGAAACAGCAAAAAATCAAAAATTATATTCAACAGGAAACAAATTGACCTTTGGCTTTTAACTGGTGATAAGAAACCAGGCAAAAGAGCCAGGAAATTAGCAAAGGAATTTATAAATGACTGAAAATAAATTAATCAAAGGGAATTGCCTTGATTACCTTCCAGAGATAGAAAAAAACAGCATAGATTTTATATTTACAGACCCCCCGTATATTAAAGCCTTAGCAGACCTTTACCAGGAATGGCACGAGCAAAACCACGATTTTAAAGTATATGGAGATATATTCAGTAAAATTTTGAAAGCTAATGGCCAGGTAGCAATTTTTTGTGATTTTAAAACAAGTGTAGCTATTGCTAAAGGTTTCCAGGATTATTTTAAGTTTAGATATTATTATATATGGCAAAAATCTAACGGCCAGCCAGTTAACAAATATATGCCCCGAAAAAATACAGAACTAATATTGATATTTAAGCCTAAAAAAGCCTTAACAAGCGACCTTACATATAACCCGATATTCAGCAAGGGTAAACCATATGTAAAAAAACATAAGGCCGGAAACAAGACCCGAAATAGTGACAAATCATATATTACAAAAAACAATGGCAAAAGATATCCTAATCAGATTTTAAAATATCCTTCTAAGGATTGCATGAAATTTAATGAGCGGACAGACCATCCTACGCAAAAGCCTTTAGGTTTATGCAAGTATATAATAAAAACTTTGAGCAATCCAGGGGATTTAATTTTAGACCCTTTTACCGGAAGTGGTAGCCTACCTTTAGCAGCTTTAAAACTGAATAGGCAATTTATAGCAATAGAAAAGAACCCTAAATATTATAAAATAGCAAAATCAAGGATAACAGTTGAAAATAATAAGCAGTCAATTTTTAATAATAAACCAAAGTTAAATTTAATTCAAAACAAGGAGTAAAATCATGACTAAGAAAGTAATTATGCCCCCAAATCTTTATGGGAATAATGGCAAAGTCTTAGAGGAACTAAGAGAAAAGCAGAGGAAACGAAAACAAAACAAAAAGAAAATTATATGTAACTATTCTGAAGGTGTACCAATGCCACCTATACTTTATGGCCAGAGAAACGAAAATAAATCACCAGAAAAATCAAAACGAATTCAGAATAAAAGCCAAGTAATTAAAAAAATCGGAAATATGAAATATGTAACTTCAAATTAGAAAGGTAAATTATGGATAAAAACTTTAATGAGAATGTTAAAAAACTTAGAAACAAAATCAGGAATAAAAAGAAAGCCCTAAAGGATTTCAAAGCACGCTTAGAATCTAATCAAAAGAAATTAGATAAAACAGAATCAGAACTTGATAAAGCGGTAGGTCTTAATGATACAAAAGTAATTAATGATATTTCTAAAGAGCGCAGAAATGTAGAGGATAAAATTAATTCACTTAGAAGGAATATAAAAAATACTGAAAATGTAATTTCTGAACTGGAAAATGAAGGATTAGAAAAGGCCAGGAATCGAGACAAAAAAACTGAAATGGAATTTTTGACTAATGAAATCAATAAGTTAGGTGATAAACTTATTCCAGAAATAGAACCGCTTAAATCTGATATTAAAAAACTCGTTAAGTGTTATAAAAAATTATCCGGACTCCAATATAGAAACTCGATCCGGCCAGAAAAAGAACTAAAATATAAAATTCCAAGTAAATCCTTTGGCCGTGGCCGTGAGAAATTAAGAAATGCTATTGAATGGATTGCGGAAAATAATATTGTGATAGAAAAGTAAAATCTCTTTGTTTAATCTATGGGGCTTGTATAGGTTTTATGGCTTTATTCTTCCGGCCTTCTCCACCTATACAAGTCCCAGTCCGCAAAGAAATTTTATGATAATTTGTTATAAATAGAGGATTTTAAGATGAACTTAATTATGATTTATTTAATATTTTTATTCGTTATTCAAATAATGACAGTTTGGTTTACTGTGTATTATACTATGAAAAATTATTCTGAGGATTATTTAATTGATTTAAATAATTTAGAAAATAAATTAGATGAATTTTGAGGATTTTAAGACCGTATTAAATTTTATTAGTATAAAACCATTAATAATCAAAGAAAATGGCAGAGGGTCTGATTTTGATAGGTTATTTTAGATTTTTAGGATATTTGATAATCGGATATTACAATATAATATACCAGGGAATATTTAGACCGTATATTATATTATTTCAATGTATTTCTTGATAATTCCAACAATATTTAGTATTATACGGGTAGAATATACAAAATAAGATTTTTAACAAGTGAGGGAAAAAATGAAGGATAGAGAATTTTTAACAGTTAAGCAAGTGGCCGACACTCTTCAAGTGACTACCAGAACTATTTTTAATTATTTCAAATCCGGTTATTTAAAAAAAATCAAGCTTAAGGGTAAAAATCTTATTCGAAAATCAGAATTTGAACGCTTTATAAAAGAGCGGGAGGGCAAATAATGGCTGGATTAAGAAAATTAAGAAATAAATATTATTCAAGGATTTGGTATAAAAAGAATGGCAAAAGAAAAGAAAAATTAATCCCATTGCATACAGAGGATAAAGAACGAGCCAGGGAACTAAATCAGGAAATAGATAAACAAGAGAAGGCTTTTAAGCAAGGTGTTATTTCTCTTGATGAAATCAAAGCTAAACCCTTAACTGATTTAGATAAGATTATTGATGAATTTTTTAATTATCTCCAGGTTAGTGGAAAATCCGAAGGAACTATATCTTTATATAGGCTTGCTTTAGATACCTTTTCAGAAATCTATAAAGGGGTAGATATAGAAATATTAGGAAAGCAGGATTATACCGAATTTTTAAGCAAAATGAAGGACAGATACCCCAATAATGTTACTTGCAATATTAGATTAAGGTCAATCCGTGCATTTTTAAATTGGTGTTTAGAGCATGATAAAATAAAAAGAATTCCATTTAAGATTAAACAGCTTCCAACAAAGAATAAAAAGCCCCGATATTTTTCGGATCAAGAAATAGAAACAATTTTAAATAATTCTGAAAATGATAAGGATTTATATGCCCGTGTTTATGTTCACTGGAAAACAGGATTGAGGTTAAGGGAATTATCTGATAGTTACTACGAAAATGGATTTATTAAGACCTATGAGGCTAAAAAGAACGGTCTGGAAAGGTCTATACCGATAGACAAAGAAACCCGTGAGCAATATTTTATAGCTAAAGATTCCAATTTAACACCAGGACATATTAGCCGGAAATTTACAGATTTATTAAAAGAACTAAATTTATATGAAACCAAACACGGTGATACCCGACATTTTCATAATTTAAGGCATACTTTTGCGGTTAGAGAATATTTTAAAACTCGTGATATTTACAGAGTTAAAGTTTTATTAGGGCATTCAGAAATAACCACAACTGAAAAATATGCCCAATTTGATTTAGCTGAACTTAATCAGGATTTCAATATAAGCCAGGAAAACCAAAATAACCAAAGGTATGTTACCCCTAATAACCAAAAAAAAGGGCAGAGAAATCAATTAAGCAAGTCCAGCAATCAAAAAAACATATTAGATAACAAAATTTATGCTTATAGTTAATAAAGTTGATTTTATGATAATTATAAACAATAATTTAATTAATTTTAATAACACCAATTTTAATTGTAATTTTTTGTCAAATTATAAAAGCGGATACAACTGTAGGATACGCAAAATTCTCGAGGGGAATATTGGCAAATATTGGGTAATATTGGGTAATAAAAAGACCAAAATAAACCTAACCAAGTCTTTTAACCAGATACATAAGTTGTTGATTATCAGGGAAGTACCCCCGACAGGATTCGAACCCGTGCATTCGGCTCCGGAGGCCGACGCTCTATCCATCTGAGCTACGGGGGCTTCAAATAACACCCAAACTTAGGAGTTTATCGATAAATTAACAACTTTTTATTGAAATGGAAT
>JAIPJV010000077.1 GCA_021734005.1 Fidelibacterota bacterium | reverse complement strand
ACTAAAATTATCTGGATTAATACCGGCAATAGGAGCTCCATATTCCCAATTAAAATTGATAGGTTGGTATATAGTATCTTTCGTGACTAATTCATCAAAATTCTGGCCATTATAATATTCGGCTATTAATCCGCCAATATAAATCTCTCTGATTTCCAGGTTATTACTCAATTGCCAATTATTTAAATCTAATATTGACGATATATCCAAATTTTCATTAAATGTTACTGTAATTGTTGAATCTCCGGTAACTCCAGTAGCAGAGAGCATTTCTGGATTGGAACCATCTGCTAAGGCTGATATTGTGGATAATGGTGAAACGGCTCCATCTCTACCCTTTGCTTGAATAGCCAACTCATATTGTCCATCTTGAAAAGTGGACGTATAATTTGTATAGGTGCTATCGAGTATCTTCCATACATTAGTAGTATCCAGATTGCCAGAGCCATTGTCAGTATACAAAAAATATTGCGAAGCCCTGCTATGAAAAATCCAATTCAATTTAATACGCCCTTCTGAAAGAGTTTGAGCAGCAAAACCATCAACAGGCAAAAGCGGAACCTTGTTATTATACCAGTCGCTAAAGTCACAGCGGGCACTGGTTGCATTATCATAATAATTCAGAATTTCGGCTGCAATGGCTAGAGAATCGGTAATCCCCCAGTAATTTTGCCGCGCATTAACGGTTTCTGATCTTTCGTGCTGGATATTGAGTTCATAGCCTTGATTGTAATAAATGTTATTTGCATTTATTTTAGGTAAATAACTGGTATTGCTGTTATCATTATCGCGTATTTCTATACCATCGCCCTGATTATTAAAAATGTCATTGTATTCGATCAAATTTTTACTCCATCTAACAGAAAGGCCGTCATTTCTATTATCTCGAATAACATTTCTAGAAATAGGGGCTTCAGTAGTAGATTGATTTATCTCAATGCCATAATTATTTCGATAAATTTGATTTGAGCTTATAGTTGCTGAACTATTATAAATATCATTGATGAAAAGTCCGGCTCCACTTCCATTATCATAAATTTCATTACCAGAAATTTCTCCATCATAGATTCTGTAACAATAAATTCCATAATTTGAGTTATTGTAAATTTCGCTGTTCAATATTTTTATTGAGTGATTGTAATCTATATACTGAGTATAAATCCCTCGGTTGCCATTATCATGAACTTTGCAGTTATCAACGTAAAGACCAAACTGGTCGTCATCTCTTCTAGCATAAACCCCATAATTATTAAAACCGGCTACTTCTATCTGCGATAATGAAACCTCACAATCAACTATATAAACTCCATAATCATTTCCATTTTTAACAATACCATACCTCAAATCAGTATCAGTACTGCTGATCTCAATACCCGCACCATCAACTCTGAAATATTCCAGATTGATGTTTGAGCCACTCC
Organism: Fidelibacterota bacterium; assembly: GCA_021734005.1. Taxonomy (GTDB): domain Bacteria; phylum Fidelibacterota; class UBA2242; order UBA2242; family JAFGTP01; genus JAIPHI01. Next base: position 6,979 of record JAIPJV010000077.1, on the reverse strand, counting down.
TGAATTTTAAATTATTAAACCTTTGGCTTTGGTCACCTATAAAAATAATGCTATCACTAACTGAACCTCTAGCCTGCAGCTCACCATCAACAATTAATCCGGCCTCAGGAGCGAACTGAATAATCGCGCCAGGTTCAATAGTAAGACTAACACCAAGGTCAACAGCCACATTATTTTGAATGTAATAAGGGCTCTGGTCAGCGCTCCAGGTGGTATTCTTTGTGATTACTCCTCCAGAAATATAATTTGAAGCCGAAGCCTGTAAATTAATCTCTTTTATGGGCTGGTCAGGATCATCGGAATATATTTCCAATTTATCTTCATATACTCCTGGTTCAGTAGGCTGAAATATTACCTCAAGATCCAGAGTATCATCGGGAGACAATGAGGCTGTAGATTTATCAACTGTAAACTCGGCTGAAGAAATAGAAATATCACTTATATCCAATATTTTATATAACCCGTCATTCCAGATATTTAACTTCATAGTATCTTTTGTTTGTAATGGCAGGGAGCCAAAATTAAGAGATTCGCGAGCTGTCATTATATCCTGGTTTCGATTACGATTCCTCCAGACCTCAATATGTTCATGATCATAATGGCTGGTGACCAAATCGAGATCACCATCATTATCTCGATCAAAAGAATATAGATAATTAATTTGTCCCTGATTTTGAATATTTATTGGACTGTTAAAATTATTCTGGCCATCGTTTAGTAGAACCACCATTGAATGCGGTGAATCCTGCCCGCCTACTATAATATCACGATGTCCATCATTGTTAAAATCTTTTGATATAATATTATGAATATAGTCGTTAACATCATATTCAAAGGTGCCAACAAGCAGCGTATCCTGTTTTTTGAAAATTCCTAATCTTTCACTATCACCAATAAGAAGATCACAGTCCCCATCACCATCAATATCAGTACATTCAAGTGTGTTGATATTATAACTGTTTAATACTGTTTTAGATCTTTCGAATTCAGCATTCCCACTATTAAATAAAACTTTGACTTTATTATTTCCCGCCTTAACGAGAATATCCTGCGTTCCATTCAGATCATAATCGACTAGATCAAAATTGTTTCTGTAATATTGAAATTCCGAATATGGTTCGACATCAACCTTCTTACTAGAATTAAAGTTGCCTTGACCATCATTAAAAATTATTACTACCTGATCCATATCAGAATCACCAAAATTGGCAACTCCAATCAGATCCTGGTCGCCATCATTATCAATGTCACCTGATTTTAAATTGGAGAGCCCCCCATCAGTGTCATCCAAAACATTAAAATAATCCGTGCGGTCAGGAAATTTTCCATTCCCATCATTATACCATACATTGATTTTCCCTCCTTCATGATAATAAAGTGAGGCTATATCCCGATCTCCATCTAGGTCAAAATCAGCGCTTGTTACATCGTAACTATTTGTAGAGGCATTATACCGCACACCTTCATTTTCGTTCCTATTCAAATTAAAATAATTGATGTGGGCCCGATCAGAGCCGGCTACAATTTCAATATCCCGGTTTTCATCAAAATCACCAGCCGATATTTCCCGTACATCATAATCTGTATTATAACGTTCCTCAAGGGCGAAAAATCCGGAGCCTCCCTGACTAACTATGTCATAACGCCACGAATATCCATTAGCAAGCCGGCTGCCATCCTCAAATTTAATTCGCTCTGTAATAATAACAGAAACCCTTTCTCCCGGATAAAATTCATCATTCGGCATAAATTCTATATATTGTTGACCAATTATAAGTTCACCTTCCATATAGCCATATTGAGAGCCATAAACATAGAAATTTGAATCAGCAGTAGTATTTTGGTCAAGGGCTTTTCCGAAAGTCACTTTTAGGGAAGTGTCCGCAGAAACGGCAGTCATATTTGGCCGGGGATAAATTGATGTAATTAGACCGGGTTTTAATGTTATCTCATTACTGAATCCACTCACATTACCGGCACTATCTATCGCTGTTATCCTGATATAATATTCTTTGTCTTTATCAAGTTCTGTTATTGTAATGGAAGTATCATTGCGTTGGCCACCTATTGTAGCAAGTTTAGACTGAGTCGGGTGACGATCAGTATCATAATAAATTCGGTATTTGTCAAAATCATTATCCTGGACAGGAGACCAGCTGAGATAAATTTTTTGACTGCCAGGAGTTCCTGATAGGTTTTGCGGAACGCCAGGAGCCAGAGTATCGTAAACATTTATAGTAGTGTGCATAGTATCAGATAGTCCTGCTAGATCTTCCACCATGACAGAGACAGGAATGTTAATCCCTACATTTTTATGGTCGGGAACACCACTTAATTTTCCGGAAAGAGAATCAATACTCAGCCATTTAGGACTCTTTAGCAAATAATATGATAGTTGGTCATCAATATCAGAATCAACTGCTTCAATTGAATCCTGATATTGAGCCTGTTCATATCCGGCCTTCAAATTTTCAGTGATTATATCTGGAGCATCCTGAACCGCTATCACCTCAACATAGATCTGTTTTAAATCGCTATATTCACCGTCTGAAACTACTACTACAAAACTTGTGTCTTCCACTCCCTCTCCAGGAGTTCCTGACACCTCTCCTCCTTCACTTGACATCCAGGATGGTAGATCAGTAAAGGTGTACTGAAAGTTACTATTATCGGGATCATCAACAGTAATTTGATAAGCTAAATTCTGATCCTCTGCAACTCTAATACTGTCACCTGAGGTAATTATAGGAGGATCGTTGATAGGCTTTATGTTGACGAATATAATAATAGTGTCCTGCAGTTGTTCATCGGAAGCAATTAACTGAAAATTTGTGCTGTCCACACCTTCCGGCGGAATTCCAAATAAAGAATCGTTCCGGGTAGAAACCCAGGCTGGCAAATCTTTGTAGATAAATGTATGAATATTGTTGTCCGGATCAGTTACCTCTGGAGAATATACAAATTCCTCTTCTTCTATAGCAAATATACTATCAGGTGAAGTTATTTGGGGTGGGTCATTAACCGAGTCAACAGCAACTTCAACAAGTAAGGTATCAGATAAAAGGCCATCTGAGGCGACAATCCGAAAATCATTATCTTGCGCACCTTCAGGTGTAATACCAAAGACCGAATCCGAATCTGTTTCCAGCCATTCTGGAAGTTGATCTATAGTTATATCCAAATTAATATCATCAGGATCATGAGCCTGGACATAATATACATATTTCTGATGCTCGGTTGTTTCTGTGTACCTTTTTGAAGTGATTTGAGGAGCATCGTTTATGGAATTGACAGTGATCTGGAATTTTTCTTCAATAGACGCGCCATGAAAATCAGTGGCTCTTATTGTAATATTAGCAATACCAGCAGAATCGGGAATAAAACCCAAGTCCAGAGTACTGTCGCCCGGATTGATGTTTACATTTAACAATCCAGGGTTACTATTTTTGGCAACTGAGAAAATTAAATCATGCCCATTCTCAATATCATAGAAAACATCATTCAGATCGGCATAAGCCCGGGAATCAGGACTATCTTCATCAACTTGCAAGTCAGGAATTCCGGTAATTACAGAAGGTACATCATTAACTGAATTAATAGTAATTTTAAACTGATCTTCAACGAACAAACCAGAACTATCAGTAGCCCGAACGGTAATATTGCTACTCCCATTGGAATCAGGCTCAAAAGCAAGATCCAGAGTACTGTCCTTGCTATTGATATTAACATCAAGAATAGAGGGATTGGAATTGTTAATACTGAAATCTAAATTGCTTTTCTCTTCAATATCATAAAAAACATTATTAAGGTCGACATGACCAATAGAATCCGGAGCATCTTCATCAACTCTTATATCCGGTATTGATTGAGCAACAACGGGTTTATCATTAACTGAAGAAACATTGACCTGAAAAGTATCGCTAGCCTTTGAGTTCTCTCGATCCCGGGCGCTGATAATAATTTCTGCCTGCCCATAAGCATTGCTTAGGAATAAACAATCAAGGTTCTTTTTTGCGGTATCAAGGACTATCTCCACGAGATTTGTATTCGAATTTAAAAGGATTTCATAGGTTAATGAATCTCCATCTTCCTCATCCTGAAAAATATTTTCCAAATTAACAAAATCTAACATGTCAGAAGCATCTTCCTCAGTATTGAGATCTGGGATAGGCTTTGTTAAATAGGGTTTATCATTAACAGGAATATAATCGATGTTTATTAGGAGGGAATCAGAAGAATAATCATCAGAAACGATAGCAATAAAACTGGTATCAGTACTACCCTGTAAAGGGGTTCCTGAAATCAGATTTTCATCCGCAGATAGCCAGGAAGGTAGATCTCGATATTTATAATTGAGTTCAATATTATCAGGATCCTGAGCTATAAGTTGGTAAGAAAACAGACTATCTTCATAAGCTATTAGATCACCATCTGAGACAATATCCGGAGCATCATTAACTGAATCTACCTCAAGTTCTACTAGCATTGTATCGAAGGCCAGGCCATCACTTGCGACTATACCAAAGGAAGTATCAGGTGTGCCTTCCAAGGGAATCCCATAGACTGAATCCGGTGTTGTTTCCAGCCAGCCGGGAACATTTAAATAGGTAAATATTGTGTCCGGCCCATCAGGATCAGTTACCTTGGGCTGATAAGAAAAGTATTCATCTTCAGTAATTTGGATACTATCCAGACTGATCAGTAAAGGGCGGTCATTAATAGCTTCTATATTAATTTTAAAGGAATCCTCAACAAAACCATTATCACTATCAGTCGCCCGAATTGTAATATTAGTTAAGCCGCTAGAATCCTTTGAAAAACTTATGTTCACACTACTATCAGAGGGCTCAATCATGACATCCAGCAGACCAGGGCGGGAATTTTTTACAATAGCAAAATTTAGATTGCTACCATCTTCTACATCGCTAAAAATATTATTCAAATCAACATAATTGTTTAAATCGGGAGAGTCTTCTTTAACATCTATGTCCTGGATTTCATCAATTATAAAGGGAGAGTCGTTGACCGAATTAACCACAATTCTAAACTCTTCATCAATTGAAAGGCCAGAACTATCAGTTGCCCGGATTTTTACCTGCCCAACACCATGAGAATCGGGTTGAAAACTAAGATCCAGCGTACTATCAACAGAATTTATTTCAGCTGCAAAAACAGACTCCTTCGTATTCTCAACAATGGTAAATTGGAGGTTACCTTCCTGCTCCACATCATTAAAAATATTATTCAAATCAACATGCCCAAGAGAATCCGACGCATCTTCATTAACAATTACATCGGGGATATTTTTTACAATTTCAGGGCGATCATTAATTGAATTAACAACTACCAGAAAGCTATCCCGAACATGAAGGCCACCACTATCAGATCCTTCTACGATAATCTCTGACTTTCCATTGGCTTGAGGATAAAAACTAAAATTCAAGGCGCTCTGTTCTCCAATTTCAACATCAACTAATTTGGGATTTGAATTTGAAAACACCTGATAAGAAAGCTGGCCATCATCCTCTTCATCATGAAAAATCTCGTCCAGACTAACATGGTTTAAAGAATCCGGTGCATCTTCATCAACAATTATGTCAGGAATCTGTCCGGTTTTAAAAGGTTTATCATTAATAGATATATAGTCAATATTGACCTTTAATGAATCAGATGAAAGTGGATCCGAGACAACCACAGTAAAGCTAGTATCCTGACTTCCCTCTCGTGGCGTCCCTGATACTTTATCTTTTTCAGCAGTTAGCCAGGACGGGAGACCAATATATTGATAATCAAGGATAATATTATCCGGATCTTCAGCTACTACAATATAATTAAACAGGCTATCCTCAGTAGCTGTTAAACTACTATCTGAAATTATTTGAGGCGCATCATTAACAGAATCTACAGCAAGTTCCACCACCATAGTATCAGCAAGCAATCCGTCACTGGCAATTATCCTAAAAGATGTATCAGCGGTTCCTTCTTCAGGTCTACCATAGACTGAATCTGCCGAGGAGGACAACCATTCAGGCAGATTGTCAAAAGTGAAAATAGTATCCGGTCCATCCGGGTCAAAAACAGAAGGTGGATATACAAAATATTGGTCTTCAGTTACCTGAATGCTGTCCCGGGTAATAATTTTGGGAGCATCATTTACCGGTGTTACCTCAATACTAAAGGATGTTTGAGCAAAAAGTTTACCACTATCCCGGGCTTTGATAGTTATCTCCGCTTGACCGGTTGCATTTTGTAAAAATTGAAAATTCAGTTTATTTTTATCAATCTCTACATTAACTAGGTCCGGGGTGGAATTATTGGCGATTGTATAGGATAATTGATTCCCCTCTTCAATATCATCAAATGCATTTTCCAAGTCATAATGACCGATGGAATCAGGAGCATCTTCCTCTACAGTAATATCAGGTATAGAACCAATAACAAAAGGAGTGTCATTTACAGAAGCGATCTGAACCTTAAATGAATCCTCAGTAAACAACCCAGTACTATCCGAAGCCCTGATTTTTAGCCAGGCTGTCCCATTTGAATCCGGAGTAAAACTCAAATCTAAAGTACTGTCCTCTGAACCAATAGAAGCTTCGACAAGCGATGGATTCGTATTGTTCATAATGGTAAAATTGAGGGAGTCTTTTTCTTCGACATCATGAAAAACATTATTAAGATCAACATGAGAATTGGAATCGGGACAGTCTTCATTAACTTTAACATCTGGAATTGGATCAGCTACAAAGGGAGTATCATTTACAGCCCTGACAAACACAGAGAAACTATCTTTTGCCCATAATTCTCCACTATCAGTTGCTTTGACAATAATCTCAGCCTGACCATAGGCATTTTCTTGAAAATTAAGGTCAAAAGCCCCTGATTCACTATCAACATCAGCCTGGACTAGTGTTGTATCTGAATTATAATCAATTGTATATTGCAAATTTCCGCCTTCTTCAATATCACTAAAACAGTT
>JAIPJV010000076.1 GCA_021734005.1 Fidelibacterota bacterium | reverse complement strand
TGCAAGAGCAATATTTTCTTTCATTTTTGGGCTAACTTGGTTTGCTGCTGCTTTGATTTCCTGTTCAGTGACCTGGAGGTTCCTCATTGCAGGAGAATTGTCAAATTTTTTGGCCAATTCCAGCAAAGCTTTATCACCATTATCCCGAACTTGTTTGATAATATTTTTTACAGTGGATCGTACTTTTTGATTGCTGGAGTAAGGCCGTTCGAGTAGCTGTTGTAATTGTTTTTTATCAGGATATTTAATTATTTCCATGATCGCTCCTAAGCTAAAAAATTAATCAGAATACGTTTAAAGGATCATTTTTTCGATAGGAAAGGTGAGCACGCCTTCTGCCCCCAGTTCTTTTAATTTCTTGATATTTTTCCAGAAATCATCTTCGCTAATAACTGAATGGATCGAGCTCCAGCCTTTTTCAGCCAGAGGCATGACTGTTGGGCTTTTCATTCCAGGAAGAATGTTGCAAATTTCCTCAATTGATTCATTGGGAGCATTCAATAAAATATATTTGCGGTTGGACGCCTTCATAACAGCATTGATGCGAAAGAGTAGCTCGTCCAAAGTCTTTTGATCTTTGCCGAGAGGAGTTTTGCGACCAATGAGCACGGCTTCAGAGCGGGAGAGAGTCTCTACCTCCTTGAGTCCATTACTCCGAAGAGTGCTGCCAGTGCTCACAATGTCAAAAACAGCGTCAGCCAATTCAATACCGGGCGCGATTTCCACTGAACCGCTGACTTCATGGATTTCAGCATTGATGTTGCGGCGGGTGAGTTCTGATTTGAGAATTTCGGGGTAGGAAGTTGCGATTTTTTTGCCATCCAGGTCTTGAATTCCATTATATTCCTGATCTTTGGGAATGCCAATTGATAAGCGGCAGCGGGCAAATCCCAGTTTTTTGATTATCTTGACATCCCGATTCTTTTCCAGGAAGACATTTTCACCAACAACGCCAATATCGGCAATTTCATCATAAACCACTTCTGGGATATCGTCGTCCCGCATAAATAAAATTTCCAGATCAAAATTATCTGCTCTGGTTTTTAGTTTTGCTTTTTCACCATTTTGCAAATTGATATCACATTCGTCCAATAATTTAAGAGTTTTTTTAGTAAGTCGTCCTGATTTTTGAACGGCCAGTGTCAGCATTTTTTCTCCTTATTAAATTAAAAAAGCCTGGTTCTTGTTTTGAACCAGGCTTTATTGCAATTCTATTTCACTTTTTACAGAATTATCAACCCGGCTCCTCATTTAAATGAAGATGATGTAAATGCCAATGGATTGATATTTCTGAATAATCCTTCATAACAGGCCAAATATATTAAATAATTCATTTCAAGGCAAGTTTTTATTCCTGATTATTGCTAAAAATTTCTTATATTTACAGGGAAATAACAAGCAGTCATGAGGTGTAAATGTCTTTAGATAAAGAATTCAAGGAGGTTCGCCTGAGTGGTGAACAGGTTTTTTCCGGGGACCTTTTACATGTTTATAGAGATGAAGTGCAGTTGCCGGATGGAATTAAGTCAAAACGGGAATATATCAAACATCCTGGTGCTTCTGTGATCATTCCTTATACAAAATCAGGTGAAATTATTCTGATTCGGCAGTATCGTTATCCTACTCAGAAAATTATGCTGGAATTACCAGCCGGTAAAATCGATCCAGGAGAAAATCCAAAGGAATCTATAGATCGGGAATTGGCTGAAGAAACTGGTTATGGAGCCCATTTTATAAAAAAATTAGGAAAAATTCATAGTTGCGTTGGTTACAGTGATGAGATTGTATATCTATTCTGGGGCAGTTCTCTTTATGAAAATAATCTGGAAGAAGATGAAGGTGAAAACATAGTCAAAGAACCAATGCCCATTGAGGAAGCCATGCAAAAAGTTTTCCAAGGCCAAATTACTGATGCCAAAACAACAATTGGATTATTCTGGGCTGATCGAATTTTGCACAATGAAAAATTTCGTGAAAAGCTCGGTATTGAAATTTAGTGCAATATAATTTAATATTGTTCCTCTGCTATTTTATAAACGAAATTAGTTTGTCAATTATACAAAAGATAAATGAGGGAGGCGCTTGAGATCCGGTGGTCTCCACGGCCTTCAAAGTCGTTGTACCACAATCAGTGGTAGGTGGGTTCGACTCCCATTCGCCTCCGCTACTAATTGATCGAGAATATAAATTATGACTTCAGATAAAAATATCGATCCCCGCAGCCAATTACCAGCAGTTTCTGATCTGCTGCAGGAAAAACCAATCCAAAATTTGATTGATGAGTTTTCCCGTCAGGAAACTCTGAATGCTATCAATTTGACTTTGCAGGATTTTAGAGAAATGCTGGAGAAGGGCGAAAATTATCCCGGCCATGAAAAAATCATTTCAGCAATAAAAGCAAACATGGACCGAATGCACAGGCAGGATCTGAAAATTGTAGTTAATGCGACTGGAATTATTCTTCATACTGGATTAGGTCGAGCAGTTTTACCGGAACGGGCCAGTCAGGCGCTCGCTGAATTAAATCATCCCTGCAATTTACAGATCGATCTTGAGAATGGGAAACGGGGCAAACGCCATTATCGAACCGAACAACTTTTATGTCAGATCACCGGTGCAGAAGCAGCTCATATTGTCAATAATAATGCTGCTGCAACTTTGCTGATTTTAGCCACTTTTTGTAATGGTAAGGAAGTCATAATCTCGAGAGGTCAGATGATCGAGATCGGGGGCTCTTACCGCTTGCCCGATTGTATCCATCAAAGCGGCGCCAAAATGGTTGAAGTTGGGACAACTAATAAAACGCATCTTTATGATTATGAACAGGCTCTTACAGAGGAAACAGCAGCAATCTTGCATGTAAATCCCAGCAATTATCATATTCAGGGCTTTAGTGAGCAGGTTCCTATCAATAAATTGGCCGATTTAAAAAAGGAACAGTCTTTTATATTAATTGACGATCTGGGATGTGGTGCTCTTGTGGATATGCGTGAGTTAGGCTTGCCCTATGAACCTACTGCAGGTGACAGTATCGAAGCCGGCGCTGATCTGGTCTGCTTTAGCGGCGACAAATTAATAGGCGGCCCTCAGGCTGGAATTATTGTAGGCAAAGAAAAATTAATTCAGAAAATCAAAGACCATCCGCTCTCGCGAATGCTTAGAGCTGGCAAATTAACTGATATGGCTCTGGAAAAAACTTTGCGCTTGTTCCTTGAAAAAGAAAAATTATCTGAGACCAATCCCACCTATTCAATGCTGGCAAAAAAGAAAAAAGATATAGAAGCTCGCATCAATTCACTCTTAAACCGCCTTATGAAATTGGATTTGAATTTAGATATTGAAATTGTTGATTGTGAAAGTGCAGTTGGCGGCGGGTCTATGCCCCAGGCATCCCTTCCTTCAAAAGGATTGGCTTTGAAATCAAAATCTGCTTCACTTCAAAGAGTAAGCAATATGTTAAGAGAATTCTCAACGCCTGTTTTAAGTTATATTGAAAATGATCGGGTTATTCTGGATTTTCGCACAGTTCTGGATAGCAAAGAAGAGAATATGATTATTGAAGCTATTCAGTATGTTAGTAATAAAATCAATGATGATCACTTCTCAGATACCAATTAGTTTGCAATATAAATTATCTTTACCAATAATTTTTTATATTTAGCGAAAATTTAAAAAATCTAAGATATACATACAAAATTTTGTGTCCATTGATTAAAAACTAATAAATCCAGTCATTGCAATTTTTCCTTCGTATATTTACCTTTAAAAGGAACATCAGAGAGTTATTATTTATGAAAAATGATTGTTAAATAACAGTAATGTAATGATAAAGGAGGTCAATTGATGAGTGATAAAGTTCGAAAGGCCAGTGTAGCCGGACAATTTTACCCGGAAACACCGGAGCTTATTCAAGACTCAATCAAGACCTATTTGGATAAAGTTGACAGCAAGGAACTCGATATTAATAAATTATATGGAATAATTGTTCCTCACGCCGGTTATCCCTATTCAGGTGAAATAGCTGCTTATGGCTATGATTTGATTGCCCGCTATAAAAGCAAAAAATATGTAGTAATTGCTCCCAGTCATCGTGAATATATAAATGGATTTTCTGTTTACCCCGGTGATTATTACTCAACTCCGATTGGTGAGATTCCTCTTGATAAGGATTTTATCGAAGATCTATTGCAGAAAACCGGTTCAGTTGAAAAAAGTATCAAGGGGCATAGGCAGGAGCATTCACTGGAAATCCAACTTCCTTTTCTACAAACTGTGGTTGATGATTTTGAATTAATACCGATCATGGCTGGAAATGCTGATAAAAATGATGTGCTGGAATTAGCAGAAGTTCTCTCTGAGATGGAGCAGGAGCAGGATTTTACAGTCATCGCCAGCTCTGATCTTTCCCATTTTCACTCCTATCGGGTTGCGATTGAGAAAGATAGAGAATTGATAAATAAACTCCAGAATTTTGACATTGATAATCTGGTTGAAGCCCATCAAAATAGGTCGTTAGAAGCCTGCGGTATGATTCCTATTAACGTGCTAATGGAATATGCCCGAAAATCGGGGCAGGCAAAATTTGCTGAATTGGATTATAGAAATTCAGGCGATACAGCCGGTGGTAGAGACAGGGTAGTGGGCTACCTGGCTGCTGCTTTATATGAATGACTAGAAGGAGAATAATTGCTTACAAAAAAGTTTACAATTGGTCTGATTGGAGCCAGCAAAACTGGATTATCTATTGCTAAAAATCTAGAAAAAGCCGGCTACCAGCCAAAATTTGTCTGGAATAGAACAGAAGCTGGTCTTGAAAGGGCGCGAAATTATGTTGGTTTTGAAAAATTTACTACTGAAATCAATGATCTGCCTCATGCTAATGTGTACATGATTTCTGTTTCTGACGACGCTATTCAGTTAGTTGCAAAAAAGATCTCTGAAACTGATCAGAATTTAAAAGACATTGTCATTTTTCATACATCCGGTTTTCATAGTTCAAGATCTTTGGAAATTTTGCAGAAGAAAGGAGCAATCACGGGTAGTCTTCATCCTGTTATCAGTATTCCTAATATAGAAAGTGGAATTGATATTATTCCAGATACAGTTTTTACCTGTGAAGGCCCGGCTGCCGAGCAATTGAATAAGATTGGCAATTTGATCGGCAGAAAGGCAATTATAATTAACAGAAAACAGAAACAATATATCCACTTATCAGCGGTTTTCATTAATAATTATTCGACCGCTATGATTGCTGCTATCAAAAATTTGATGCAGGATAAAGGACTTGATATCGGGCAAACTGAAGATATTCTCAAAAAATTATCCCAGCAAGCAGCCGAGACCTGGCATCTACCAATTCAAAAAGCTCTAACAGGCCCAATTGTGCGTAAAGATCTAAAAACTATTCAGGGACACATAAAATTACTTGATAATTATCCGGATTTGAAGGAGCTTTATAGAGCTTTTGGAAAACTGACTGCCGATCTGCATTCTGCTGAATTGCAGAATATTGGCAGAATTTTTGACAAAGAGAGTGAATAATAAAAATAACCGAACAGAATATAAATCTGTTCGCAATGAAAGGAAAAAACATGACGGATGAATTAAAAAACAAAATATTTTCTCAGCTCAAGGGTATTGAATATGATAAGGTTATAGACGTTCAGCATGCCCACTGTCCTAAAGGCTGTAATTTGATGACTGACGAGGTTAAGATCAATGGAATGGATTCCATTATGGTTGATCTGAAATGGAAGGATAAAGAAGGAAAAATCTATCTGGATCCTGAATATGGTAGCTATAATCACAAATCTGAAGTTGATGTACCGGATGGGGAAGTTGTGGAATTTTTCTGTCCCCATTGCGGTGTTTCATTAACTGAAGAAGGCGAAAAGTGCAGCACCTGTTCATCTCCTGTTTTCCATATCGATCTGCCCAATGAAGGAACAGTGATCGGTTGCCTGAAAAAAGGATGCTTTGACCATAGATTAAAAGTGGTCTCATTTGATTCTATGCATCTGGAGCTCGATAATGATTTTATTCGGGTTATAATGTAAGTAATGCCTTTTATAAGGGCCACTTTTTGGATTTATTCTCGAGTGGATTAATTTTATATTATTCAAGATTGCGGCAATATTTCACAAAATTTAGTTTGCGGAATATTATCAGAAGGTTTAGTACGTCTTTTTTTCTGACTTCTCTATCTCAAATAGTCTTAATTAATTATTTCCAATTTGTTTAATTAAATTTTGCAATTATACTATTTAAATCTTTATTTCCAGACTATATTATAGTAATATAGAGAGATTGAAAAATTTAGTGGATTGAATTGATATGGACGAAAATCAGGATAGATTGTATTATGAAAATGTTCTCTGGGAGCAGGGGAAAGCCCATGTTGCGGGAATAGATGAAGCTGGTCGAGGACCTCTGGCTGGACCGGTAGTGGCTGCTGCTGTTATTTTCGATCAGAATCAGGACATTATCCAGGGAATCACCGATTCCAAAAAGTTGACATCCAAAAAGAGAAATTTACTCTATGATCAAATCCATAATAAAGCTAAATCCATCGGAATTGGCGTTGTGGAATCCCGGGAAATCGACAGGATCAATATTCTGCAGGCAACCTATAAAGCCATGCGCAAGGCTGTCGCCCGCCTCAAACCTCAACCCGATTTTCTCCTCATTGATGGTCGGGGATTACCTGACAAAATTTATTTGAATAAAGGAATCCCGCAGGGTGATAAAAAATGTTATTCAATCGGTGCTGCTTCGATAATTGCCAAAGTTTATCGCGACCGAATGATGATTGAGTATGAAACCATCTTCCCTGGTTATGATTTTAAAAAGCATAAAGGCTATGGTACTCAGGCTCATAGGGAGGCCATTATAAAAAATTTCCCAACTCCTATTCATCGCAGAAGCTTTAAAGGTGTTAAAAAGCCTTATAAAAAACTGTTGAAAAGTAAAAATAATCGGGTGGTTGGAACTTATGGCGAGCATCTGGCAGCCTTGCATTTACATAAAAAAAATTTTACGATTATAGAGCGTAATTACCATTGTGGAGTATTTGGCGAGCTCGATATAATTGCTCAAAAAGGAAACATTTTAAGTTTTGTAGAGGTTAAAACTCATAGAGGTCATTATGAACCTGATGAAACCGGAGTAGATGAAAATAAAATGAATCAACTGGGGAAAATTGCTGAAGCCTATCTCTCCGAAAATCCGCATCCGGAAATGGACTGCCGATTTGATGTGATTATTGTTCAATTAAATTATAAAAAAACCAAAATAGAGCATTTTGAAAATGCTTTTATCCTCTAATCTAGAGATGAACTCACAATAAAAAATTCCAAATCCGGCTCAAGAGAATGATTAATTTTGATTCCCCCCTATATTAAACTAATTTTTAGCTATGAAAAGATCATTAAAAATATCATTATACATCCTTTTTTATATTTTTGTTCTGCTTACAATTTTTGCTTTTATTTTTATCCATACGCCCTATAGCAAAAATAAATTAAAGAATTATCTCGCCACTCAGGTGGAAAAAAGAACCGGTTTGCACCTGCAAATTGAATCTTTATATGGAAACCTGGTTAATAATGTTCAATTGACAAATGTAAAATTAATTGATAAGAATAAAGCCTCAATCCTTTCTGTAAATGAGGCTGAAATCGGATACAATCTTTTCTCGATTTTTTCCGATTCTCCTGAAATCAACAGTCTCTACTTGAATGGGGTTAAAATCGATAGTCTTCCAAAAATTCAGCAAAAAACTCAAGCTTCGAAATTTCATATGAATTTACCGGAGGTTTATATCGAAAACCTTCGCTATTCTCAAAAAGCAAATATCGTCTTCTCGGTTCTGTATGGACAGTTGAATATTTCTCCCCAGCACAATTCAATCCAGATCGATACTGGCTCAGTCAAAATTGCCAGTGTCAATGAGAAATTTGATATAGGAGAACTGAAAGCATCCCTGCGAGGGGACACTGTCCAGCTGGAGAAAGCAAAAATTTATAATCGGGCAGCAAGTATTGATCTGAAGGGTTTCTATGAATTTGCTGCTCAAAATGGGCAACTTGATATAGCCGGCCGGGACATTAGAGTTCATAATCGCCTTCCCGGTTTGAGCCGTCTGGTTAACACAGAAGATTTTGTCAATGTATCCAGTAAAACGCAAATTGAAGGCGGTTCTATATCATCAGAAATCAATTTTTCAGGAAATATTAGAAATCAGAATATTACCAGGGGACAGGCTTATCTGACAATTTCTGATAATAATATTTCAGTGCCTAATCTTGAATTTCAAAGTCAAGATGAACTTTTTACTGGTAGTCTTCAAGGAGATTTGTCCGGTAATATTGTAAGTGAACTTAATATTCACAACCTGGATCTAAAAAAGTGGCAATTTTTGGGTCGGGAAACTT
>JAIPJV010000075.1 GCA_021734005.1 Fidelibacterota bacterium | reverse complement strand
ATCCTGCCTGAAACATTTTCCCGGTCATGGCAGCACTATGGACGATTCCCACCATGATTTTGTAGATGCAACAGAAAGCTGGAATGAAAAGGAAATAAAGCCCTACCAATATTTTATAGATAATAACATGGTTGATGCAATTTTGACAGCCCACATTTTAATTCAGGATTTTGATGAATCTCATCCTGCCACATTGTCCCGCTCTATTATTACCGATCTATTGCGCAGGAGAATGGGCTATGATGGCGTTGTAATTTCCGATGATCTCAATATGGGAGCCATTCGCTTAAATTACAATTATGAAGATGCTGTAGAATTGGCTATTAATGCAGGTGTGGATATAATTCTAAATAGTAACGTTATGCAGTACAATGCCAATATTGCTAAGATAACATTTCAGACCATAAAAAATCTGGTTGAAAAAGGACGGATAAGCAAAGCAAGAATAGATGAATCTTTTAGCAGAATAATGAAACTTAAAAGGAATTTATCATGAAATTAAAATTTTATGCAGTAGTGCTCCTTATTTTTGCTGTGTTTTTTATTAAATGTTCACAAAGGCCGGCTCCCGCATTACCTGAACAGCGGATGGTTTCAATTCATAATATAAGAGACTTTAATTCACGTATTGATTATCTGATAAATCAGCCCCGTTTTCAGCCTGCCCATTTTGGAATCTATATTATGGAGCCTAGAACCGGGGCGATTGTCTATTCCCGAAATGCCCACGACCTTTTTATGCCAGCCAGTAATATGAAACTGATAACTACGGCTGCCACTCTGGATATTTTAGGCGAAGATTATACTTATGAGACTCGAATATATACGGATGGAAAAATCGAGGATGGTATTCTAAAAGGTGATCTCTGGATAAAAGGTTCTGGTGATCCGGCTATTTCCGGTCGCTATTATGAAGGCAAGATTGAGCACATTTTCCAATCCTGGGCTGACAGCCTGAAAAAATTAGGAATAAATAAAATCGAGGGTAAGATAATTGGTGATGACAATATCTTTTCCGATCAGGGCCTTGGCAGTGGCTGGGAACACAATGATCTCTCCTATTATTATGCTGCCAAAACCAGCGGACTTTCCTATAACGATAATTGCATGGATCTCTATTTTACTCCCGGTGATTCCATTGGAGCTTTGGCCAATATTATGCAAAAACCAATTCCCGATTATATGAATCTAAAAAATGAACTAACGACAGTGCACCCGGATTCCCAGCAATCCATAGATTTTCACAGGTATACCAATTCTGACAGCGTAAGAGTTTTCGGATCAATTAGCATTGATTCAGATACTATTGTTGACTGGGTAACGGTCAATGATCCAACTAATTATTTTCTGACTGGATTCAAAAAATGCCTCAACGATGCTGATATTGAATTTAATAAAATTGTAGATATTGATAAGATGCAGATTTCAGACTCCAGCTATGATAACAGACAGCTTTTATTTGCTCACAATTCAGTAAAATTGGATACAATCGTTCATACTTTAAACAAGGTCAGCCAAAATTTCTATGCTGAAACATTACAAAAAACACTGGGAGCAGAAGTAAAAAACAAGGGCACAAATCAAGCCGGAATTGAGGTGGAAAATGAATGGTTTGAAGACATTGGAATTGATCCGGCCGGTATTTTCATTCGAGATGGTTCCGGACTTTCCCGCCACAATCTTGTAACTCCCTTTCAAATTGGCAAAATTCTCCAGACAATGAAAACCAGTCCGGCTTATAATACCTATTTAAAATCTTTACCTATTGGTGGAGTTGATGGCACTCTGGGAAATAGATTTGAAGGCTACAATGTCTCCGGTCATGTGCATGCCAAAACAGGTTATGTAGGTCATGTTCGCGCTCATTCCGGTTATGTAACTGCAAAAAATGGTCGAGAATATATTTTTTCAATTCTTGTCAATCATTATCCAACTCCAACCAGCTGTATAAATGATCTCCAGGACAGAATTGTGGCTCTGCTGTATAACCTGGAATATTAGGGAAAATGGAGTGATAGATTGGTGGAAGGGATGGTTGGATGAGTGGATGGCTGGATGAATCTTGACACAATTTACTAATCAGGAATTTAGGAAAATGATCAAAGAAATAATTAAATTCAGACGCAAATTTCATCCATTAGCCGAATTATCCTACAAAGAATATAAAACTACTGCCTATATTGAGGAAATTTTAACCAATTGGGGACTTAAATTTCAAAATTTTGAAAATCTTGATACAGGTGGTTTTTGTGAAATTGGTGAAGGCCCTGTCCTTCTCTTTCGTAGTGATATTGACGGCCTACCTATAGAGGAGGCCGAAGATCATCCGGTAAAATCAGATACAAAGGGCACAATGCATGCTTGCGGTCATGATTTTCATATAGCAATTGGTCTGGGTTTGTTGCGCTATTTCCAGCAAAATCCAAACAAATTGAAGGGCAAATTACGGGTGATTTTTCAGCCGGCTGAGGAAGCAGCTCCAGGCGGTGCAGAATTTGTCATAAAAGAAAACATCTGGCAAAATGCCCGGCATATTGTTGGAGTCCATGTGGACAATCAATATCCTACCGGGAAAGTAATTGTTCCTGAGAAAGCCGCCAGTGCTTCTTCAACTTCATTGAAGATTGAACTCAAAGGCCCGGGCGGGCACACTTCCCGACCTGATGATACAGTTGATCTTATTAATGTTTGCGGGGAGTATATTACTGCTTTGCAAAACCATCTGAATAGTTCTATTGACCCCCGGGAGACACTTTCTTTTGCCTTTGGAAAAGTTGAAGGCGGAGACACCCATAATGCCATTCCCCAAAAAATAGAACTACGGGGAACGCTTCGAGCTCATAAAAATAGTATTGAGAAAAAAGCCAGAAATATAATCAAAGACTTTACCAAAAATTTTTCTCAGGTCTATAATATCGAGATTGATTTGCAATTTCCAACCCGCTGTCCGGCAACTAATAATGATCCCGAATTAGTTGATAAAATCATTCAATTCATGGCAAATCGGGATAAATCAAATCTAGTTATCCAAAAGAAGGCTTCAATGGGTGCTGATGATTTTGCAGTCTATTTAGAAAAATTGCCTGGAATGTATATTCGAATAGGTGCCGGTGGTCAGGGCGAAATGCATACTGGCGAACTTTTGTTAGAGGAAAAATTGCTGGAACCGGCATTAAATTATTTGACGGGTTTTATTGAGTTTTATTTTGATTCTGGCAGCTATAAATGAATTATTTTGTGCTTTGACATAGTCATTGCACTCCAAAAAGTTCTAAATATTTAATATTTTAAAGGGTGTTAAAATGCAGTTTAATCGGTGTTTAGAGGTCGTTTTAATTTTTATAATTCTTACTAGTGTTGGGTTTGCAAACGGTGGGCAGGATTATATCCATCTAGGTGAGTTGAATTTGGAAAATGGAGATGTGATCAAAGAATGTAAGATTGGATACAGAACTTTTGGTAAAGTTAATCAGGATAGTTCCAATGTAATCCTGTATCCAACCTGGTTTGGTGGCACAAGTGAGCACATAAAAAATCTGATTGAAAATGGAGACATTGTCGATAGTACAAAATATTTGATAATTGCTGTAGATGCACTGGGAAATGGTGTATCCTCTTCCCCATCGAACTCGAATCTTCAGCCCGCTTCCCAATTCCCGAAATTTTCCATCCATGATATGGTAAAAACCCAGTATCAACTTTTGAACAAACTGGGTTTTGATCATATCTTTGGGATTGTAGGCGGATCAATGGGAAGTTTTCAGGCTTTTGAATGGCTAGTGACCTATTCAACTTTCATTGAGAAGGCCGTTCCCTATGTGTGCACTCCCAAACTAACAGCGCCTGATAAATTGTGGATGAAATTTCAGCTAGAAATAGTTGAACTTGGACTTGAGAATAATTGTTCAGAAGCTCAAATCCAGAAAATTCTGGATATTTACAGTAATATGAGCGGTCGAACTCCCCAATATTTTTTAGAGAATATGCCTGAAGATCAATTTGATCAATTCTACAAAAAATTTAGCCCTCGAACAGATGATCGTTTCACTCTTGAAAATAGAGCCAGCCAGATCAAAGCCATGCTGACTCACGACATTACTCGCAATTTTAATGGATCACTCAAGCAAGCAGTTGATGAGATTCAAGCTGAAATTTTTATGATTGTTTCCGAGACCGATCATCTTGTCAATCCAGCCCTCTCCCAAAAATTGGTTAAAATATCTGATGCTGAGATCATGGTTTTGGAAAACAATTGTGGTCATCTTGGTGTTGGTTGTGCTCTAGATACTTGCACACAGGCAATTAGTGATTTTTTAGACCAATAAATAACTTTATACAGCGACAATTTTTTATAAAATAGTCCACTTTTAGAAGAATCATTTCAAGCTGGTGACAGGAATATTAATCCTTATCTTCCTGGTTATATTTGACCATATTAGTAGCCAGATCATCGGCAATTTCATTTAACTTTACACCAGAATGACCGGGAACATAATACCATTCAACATCATCATTATTCAGATCATCTAATTTTTGCCAGAGATCTTTATTTTTGACGTCCTTTTTATTGGAAGTCTTCCAGCCATTTTTTTTCCAGTTATTTATCCAGCTGGTAATCCCCTGCTTTACATAATTGCTATCAGTATAAAGTCTGATCTCGCCCAATTTTTTAGCAATTTTCAGCGCCATAATGGCAGCGGTCAACTCCATTCTGTTATTGGTGGTTTCTTTAGCATAACCACTATAGGTTTTGGTTACAACTCCACCTTCTGAAACAACAACGCCCCAGCCTCCCTGGCCGGGATTTCCTGAACAGGCTCCATCGGTATATATCTTTATCATTTATCAAGTCCTCATTAATTTTAATAAGCGAAATAATTTAATCATTGAATAGTTGAACCCAAAATTAATTAAATTTTTATTATTTGTCATTTTTTTAATAAGTTCACAAGTAACTATAAATTGAGTTGATCTGATTATGAGTGATAATTTTAGTATTTATATCCATTTTCCATTTTGTGAGAGAAAATGTAATTATTGCAGTTTTTATTCTCTGGATAACAAACCGGATTTAATTCCACAATGGACTGAAGCTTTGTGTCAAGAATTAGAATTTTATGAGGAGCAATTTCAGAATAAAAATCTACAGACTCTTTACATTGGTGGCGGAAGTCCCAATTTACTTCCTGCCGAAAGTTTTGAGCAGCTTTTTTCAGCGCTAAAAGACTTTACTGACCTGAATCATCTTAAAGAATTTACCGTCGAAATTAATCCGAATAATATTAAGGGCCGATTATTACGTACTATGCGGAATAATGGTGTTGACCGCATTAGCATTGGCGCTCAATCATTTTTTCAGGACGAACTAAATGTTCTTGGCAGGTTGCATGCTCCGAAGCAAATCAAACAAGCAGTTGTCAGAGTTAAAAATTTCAATTTTCCCCGCATTAGTCTGGATTTTATCTTTGGAATTCCCGGGCAAAATTTGAACACCTGGCGAACTACACTTGAACAGGCTGTGAACACTGGTGTTGAACATCTTTCCCTCTATAATTTGAGTTACGAACCCGGCACGCCTTTGACTCAAAAAGTTAAGAGTGGTCATAAAGATGCGCTTGATGAAGATCTGGAATGGCAAATGTATAAACAGGCTCATGAGTATTTAGCGCAGCAGGGGTTTGAGCATTATGAAATTTCCAGCTGGGCAAAACCTGGAGCCCGGTCAATTCACAATCAAACCTACTGGAATGGAACTGACTATCTCGGTCTGGGGCCGGCTGCTCATTCCTATTATTCACGAACAAGAAGGTGGAACTCAGCTGATTTGCAGAACTACATTGATAATTTATCACAAAATCGACGGCCTACCTTTGAGAAGGAAAACATTGATGATTATAAATATCGCCTGGAGAAATTATTTCTATCCCTGAGAACGAATCAGGGGATCAATTTATCAGAGTTATCGGATTTGTATCTTATCCCGGAAAAATCCATCAAAACTATTGTTGACAAGGAATTGGGCTATAGAAAAAATAATCTTGTAGTCTTTTCCAAAAATAATCTTAAATTATCTTTACGAGGCTGGTTTTTATCGAATAGTATTATTGCCAGCCTGGCCAGTAAATTTGACAGTTATCAAAAAGGAGACCAACCATGATAATTAAACATTCTGAGGAAGTTGAGTCAAAGAAAATTGTTGAAGAGGGAGTAGAAGGTGTCCACAAACAGAGATTGTTAACTCCGGAAATGGGTGCACCTAATTTTACTATGCGCAAATTTACAGTTGAAGAAGGTGGATTTACTTTTTATCATCAACATGATTTCGAACATGAAGTTTATATTTTATCGGGTCAGGGTGTAGCCCGCAAAGAAGATAACGAGATCGAGATTTCTGCTGGTGATGCCATTCTTGTTGAGCCCAATGAAATCCACCAATTTGTAAATCGGGGAAAAGAGGAATTCGTTTTTCTTTGTCTGATCCCCAATGACGCCAAAATGTAAATATGAAATTATAAATTAAATTGGGAAACCATTATGAATTCACACAAAAAATCATTATTCATCCTCTTAATTTTTAGTTTGTTATTTTCACTGGCAATTGCAGATAATCACTCCACCCTGAATCTTATGCCAGTGCCTCAAGAAATTACCCAGAAAGAGGGGAAATATCGCCTTGATGAAGATTTTACCATTGATATCAAAAGCAGCTCAAGTGAACGTTTGCACAAATATGCAACCAGAGTTCTGCGCAGATTGACAAATCGTACCGGACTCTTTATCAAACAGGGTTTTGTCAAACCTGAACAGCAAATACAGGACGCAGAGATGATAATCACTGCTCCTAAGGAAGAAAAGCTGCAGCTGAGAATGAATGAGGAATACACTCTAACTATTACCGAAGATAATATTATCCTGACTGCTCCTACAGATATTGGTGCTATGCGGGGTCTGGAAACTTTTCTGCAATTGCTGGATTCAGACGGTGAAGGTTACTTTTTTCCGCAAATTAAAATTAAGGATGAACCTCGATTTGCCTGGCGGGGACTGCTGATTGATGTTAGCCGCCATTTTGAACCTGTTCATGTTATCAAAAGGAATCTGGATGGCATGGCTGCTATGAAGATGAATGTTTTGCACTGGCATTTGTGTGATGATCAGGGCTTTCGTGTAGAAAGCAAGACCTATCCAAAATTGCATGAAGAAGCCTCTGGCAGCCTCTACTATACACAGGAACAGATCAAGGATATCATTGAATATGCCCGAAATCGGGGCATCAGAATTTTACCGGAATTTGATGTGCCTTCGCACGCAACCAGTTTCATAGTTGCCTATCCGAAACTGGGAAGCCAGCCCAATCCTCCTGAAAAATTAATCAGAACCTGGGGAATTAAGGATCCTTCTCTAAATCCTGCTCAAGAATTCACCTATCAATTTCTGGACAAATTTTTCGGTGAAATGGCAGAATTATTTCCCGATAATTATTTTCATATAGGAGGAGATGAAAACAATGGTGTAGCCTGGAAAAGTAATCCTGATATTCAGAATTTTATGGAAGAGAATAATATTTCCGACAAACATGCTTTACAAGCCTATTTTAACAACCGGGTTTTGAAAATTCTCACAAATCATGGCAAGAAAATGGTGGGCTGGGAAGAAATTCTCCATAAAGATATGCCTCAAAATATAGTCATTCAAGCCTGGCGCAGTAAAAAAACGCTAGAAAAAGCAGTCAAATCCGGTTATCAAGCTATTCTTTCCCGGGGCTATTACATTGATCTGATCAAACCGACCGACAAACATTATCTGAATGAACCTATTGAGAATCCGGATTCACTATCAAAAGAGGAAAAGAACTTGATTTTAGGCGGAGAAGCTACAATGTGGGGAGAATTTGTAACTGAAGAAACAATCGATTCCCGTATCTGGCCTCGAACAGCAGCAATTGCTGAACGTTTCTGGTCTTCTGCTGATGTCCGGGATTTGGAAGACATGTATCGCCGTCTTGAGATAACATCCTATCGTCTTGAAGAACTGGGATTGACTCATATAAAAAATTATCCTATGATGCTTCGACGCCTGACCAGAAATGGCGATATTTCTCCTCTGAGAACTCTGGTTGATGTTCTCGAGCCGGTAAAAATATATCGCCGTAACAGCCTGAAAGAAGGTGGCTATTATCAATATTCACCTTACAGCCGCGTAGTGGATGCTGCCCGCCCTGATCAGAAAGTTGCCCGGGAATTTAATAATATGGTAGATGATTTTTTAGATGACCCAAATTATCAGACTAATTATAAAAAATTGAAGTACTATCTAAAAAAATGGGATCAGAATCACGAAAAGTTGCAACCGGTGATCGCATCCTCCCCTATTTTGCAGGAGATTAATCCAGCATCTGCCAATTTGGAGCAGATAGCGCAGCTGAGTTGCAAAGCTCTAGAAAAATTACACAAAAAACATAACACGAACTGGCTAAAATATCAGTTTGTAAAAGGCCGCTATACAATCGACAAAAAGAAGGCTGAAGTCGCCGTTCAAGAGGCCAGCC
>JAIPJV010000074.1 GCA_021734005.1 Fidelibacterota bacterium | reverse complement strand
TATTTACTGGAAAAAGTTACCGATTGAAAAATTCAATGATAAAAAATCAAGGAAAGTAAATATGCAGCTAGAATTTTATCTTGCAACAGCTACACTTTTTTCTTGCAAAGAGCTAGATTTTTATCTTGCAAAATACATATTGTATCGTTATATTTTGTATCGTTATATTAAAATTAAATGAAAGGAAGGTGAGTTAAAATGGCTGTCGAAAAAAATGTTGCTTCAAGTAGTTTAGCAGAGGTTATCGATCGTGTTCTGGACAAAGGTATTGTTGTAGATGCCTGGGCCCGGGTTTCTCTGGTCGGTATCGAATTATTAGCAGTTGAAGCCCGTGTGGTTATTGCTTCAGTAGAAACATATCTCAAATATGCTGAAGCTATCGGTCTAACTGCTTCTGCCGCAGCACCCGCAACATCTGCTTAAGATGATGTAGAAGAGGAACCTTTTTGTCAGGATATCCTTACTGAGAGTATATCCTGCCAAAATGGTTACCTTTTTTTTAAAAGTTTTTAATGGAGTAGTTTTATGAAAAAGATAATATTTGAAATTATTAGATCATATGAGAATAGAATTATTGAAATAAGTAAGATAATCGAGGGTTCAAATGATCTAATATCAAGATATAGAGAGCAACGATTAGAAATATTAAATGACCTAAAGGATAATCTGGCACATGCTGTTTCATTAAGGAAAAAAGATTTTGAAGAAATAATGGCAGAAATCCGTATGCTACATAAAAAGAGGGAAAAAGAGGTAAAAAAAATACTTGATCAATGTATTAATAACCACCGAAATATGGCAGAAGAACTTCGTTCTTTACTTGAGGAAAAAGTTAGTGAAAGTGAAGAACAGGCACATATATCCCGGTTTCGGTTAATTTTTAAGAAGATCAGAAAAAAACAAGAAAAAAGAGAGAAAGAGGTAAAAGAAATTCTTGAAAGGTTTAAAAGAGAACAGCTCGATTTCATGGATGTAATGCACTCCCTGTTGGAAAAGGGTGAAAATATACAAATTCCTGAAGTTAAATCGGCTGTAAAGAACCTTTCTTTAAATGGTCAATATTCTAATGATAATAATAAGGAGGATTATTATGTTAGCGGATGATATGAAGCGGGTTGTAGAGGAGATCACAGAGTCCTATAACAGAATTGCAAGTGAAACTTCTGAAATGCTAAAAAAGTTTCGGGAAGAACGGAAAAATCTCCAGGGTGAACAGGAAATAATAAAAAAGGAAGTAAGTGATTTTCTTGCTGATAGCGAAAGGGATAGATTGAGTAGTTTCAAAGAAATGATGAATTCAATAGTTAATGATATAAAAATATTGAAAAATGAGATCAGTGAATTAATATCTGATGCTGAAAGTAGCCGGAAAAGTCAAGTTGAAGATATTATGGATTCAATCAGAGAGAAACTCAACTCTATCAGGAAAAGTAGAGTGGAAAAATCTAAGGAAATCAGTGATTTTTTAACTGATAGTGAAGGTAAACGGAGAAGTGCATTCAAAGAAATTATGGATTCAATAGTTGATGATATAAGAATGCTGAAAAAGGAAGTCAATGAATCTCTATCCAAAGCTGAAAGTAACAGGAAGAGTACTTATGGGAAAATGATGAATTCAATTGATCAAGAGCTCAATATTTTGTACAATAATCTGGATGTATTCTTATCTGATGCAAAAAACAAAAGGACACAGCAAGTTGAAGAGATGATGAATACAATTAGAGAGGACATAAATGCTATTAGAGAAAACAGATTGGAAAAGACTGGAGATATGGAGGAATTTGACAAAAAAAAGAGTAAGACAGAAGCTGCTAAAGAAGAAGAATCCGAAGTAGAAATGGAGAAAACAGAAACTGAGGAAGATGAAGAATTAGAATTAAGAGAAAGAATCTTAAATTCAGTTAAAGAAAGTAGTAAAAAACTTACTGAGATAGGTACGGATTTGGGAGAGACCTGGCAGGGACTTATTCCTACTGTAAAGGAATTAGTTGAAGAAAATCTGATGACCAAAGATGAAGAAGGATATTATCATTTGGCGGAATAAATGATCAATTAATACCAGGAGCTGATAATGGGAATAGAGTCAGTTATTAAAGCGGTGCAAAATTTTTCTAAAAAGAATTTCTCTAAGCCTTGTAAAGTCATTACAGTGAAAAAAGAGGATGAAAATTGGATTGCCCATATGGAAATAGTGGTCGAAGATGAGGATATGCGTAAATATGCTCGAACTCCTATTATTGGATTATGGGAAGTTCGACTTGATAATGATCAAAACATAACTTCCTTTGAACGAATTGGATTAAAAGAGGCTACAGATCTAAACTATGAGGAGGGAGAGGAGATTGAATAAATTTGGATTAATTTAAAAAGAACATTTTTAGAAAAATTATTTATTTTATCGATAAGATTTTAAATGAAGTTAAAACAAGATGATAACAACAGGTCTATAACATATTAAAGAAAGCTATAAGATATAATTTAGAGAATTGCGGAGATGACCAGAAAAAATGGAGAGAAATTACACCAGATATAGGAGAGTATCATAAGATGCACAAGATCTAGATCAGGTGAAAAGGCCCAAACTAGGGTTCATGTAGTTTTGAAATAGTAAATAATCTACAAATGGAGGTATAATATGATTAAGAATAAAATCAATAATAGAACCACCCTTATTGAGCCTGTACCCCAGAAAGGGTTTATAGAGACTGATTTTATTCAGGATATCACTGAAAGAGGACTGAATTATTTAGAAACAGGATTTCCGATTCACTTTAGAGGAAGAACAGGGACAGGAAAGACTACTCTGGCTATGCATATCGCAAGTAAGATTGGGAGACCGGTAGTTCTCATCCATGGTGATGAAGAATTTACTACTGCTGATCTTGTTGGGGGAGAACATGGATACCGAAAAAGTAAAATGGTTGATAACTATATTCATTCTGTTCTAAAAACTGAAGAAAATATGACCAAGCGCTGGGTTGATAATCGACTTACAACTGCCGTTAAATACGGATACACTCTCATTTATGATGAATTTACCAGGTCTCGGCCAGAAGCTAATAATATATTACTATCGGTCCTAGAAGAGAATATTCTTGAGCTTCCTGCTGAAAGGGGAAACGAAAATTATCTCCAGGTTAATCCTGATTTCAGAGTTATTTTTACAAGCAACCCAGAAGAATATGCTGGTACACATGAAACTCAAGATGCTTTAAGGGATAGAATGGTGACAATTGATCTGAATGATTTTGATGAAGATACTGAAGTTGCTATTACTTCCTCAAAATCTGATATAGGTATGGAGGATACGAAGAAGGTTGTCTCTTTAGTGCGTGATTTTCGATCAAGTGAAGTATGTGAAATAATCCCGACTGTCAGAGCAAGTATTATGATATGTAAAGCAGCGCATCATTGGGATGTCCAAGCAATTGCCTCAAATTCTACATTTCGTCAGATTTGTATGGACATATTAAATTCTCAAACTAATCGATTCGGGCCTACACATACCAATGGGCGGATAAAGAATGTATTGAATGAGCTGATTGATAAACATTGTACTGATCCTAAATCCAAAATCAAAGCAAAAACTGAAAAGAAAAATACCACCCAACCCCTGACTCAGCAATAAAATTAGGATGAATTATTAATTAAATTTTTTAATAAGGAGCCCAGGATATGAATTCTAAAAATGGATTAGAATCAATTAAAACAGCAATCAGTTCTAAATTACAATCAATACCAGGAAGGCAAAGGTCCAGATATCTTGATCTATTTATGCTGGATAATAGAAGAAAAAAGCTTAAAAAAGATTGTAGGATCTTAAGAAAAAAACTGAAAAATAAGATGAAGAAGATAGATGAGGTCGAAAAAAAAATCCTGGATCTTAAACGGGAAGAATCGGAAGAAGATAAGAAATCCTTAGGCGGGGGGAAAAATATTAAAAATCCTGACAATATTGACAATGATAAGGATGAAACCTTGAAGATAGGGTATTGAAGAATTAGGAGATTAATAGATAAATTTATTAAGAAGTAAATAAATGAACCATAAATGAAATAAGTAAAAGGAGCTAGAAATTGGCCACAAGCAAAGGTTATTATTTATATGGATTCACAAATTGTAAAAAATATAAAGATATACAAAAGGACTCTGTTGCCGGCGGGTCTTCAGTTCAGAACATTCCCTTTCGTGGAATTGGCCTTTTATATAATACTGTGAATGGAAAAGAAGTAAAACCTTCCCGCAATAATCTAATGGCACACCAGAAAATTCTTGAATCAATGATGAAAGAATATTGTGTATTGCCGGTAAAATTTGGCACTGTTGCCCAGTCAAAAGGTGCTCTTTATAATGGCATAAAAAATAATATTTCTACTATTAGGGGTAATCTTAAAGTACTAAAAGGGAAGAAAGAATTAAATATAAAAGCATCTTGGGAAAAATCATTTATATATGACTATATTTTAAAAAATTATTCAGATATTAAAAAGTTTAAAAATCGTGTTGAGAAGCTTAAGGGGACCCAAAAACACCATAACAAGATAGAACTAGGGAAGATGATTGAACGTGCACTTTTAAAAGAGAACGAAAAAGAAGCAGAAAAGATAATTAAAGAACTGTCACCCTCGTTTATTAAGTATAAAAAATCTAAAGTATTTGGTGAATTAATGTTTTTGAACTTATCAGTGTTAGTAAAAGATAAAGCAGAGTCTCTATTGGATGAACTGGTAAACGAAGCTGCTGAAAATAGAGAAGATAAAGTAAAATTCAAATATACAGGGCCCTCGCCGCCAGCAAGCTTTGTAAATATCCATTTAAAATTTTAGGAGTTAATTTTATTATGTTAAAATTTGTTACATGGATTGCAGAAAAAATTAGCGAAGCTGTTGACCAAGAATATTATAATCCGGAAATAATTAAGCAAGAACTTATGAATCTATCTAAAAAATTTGATGAAGGAGAAATATCTGAAGAGGAGTTTAATAAAAGGGAAGCAGAACTTCTCGATAGGTTGTCTGAATCTAAGTCCAGGGAGGATAATTAGTGAAAAAAAAGCGCGGTTTTTATCTTTATTGTATCAGAGAGAAAGGATGTACAGGATTTGCTTCAGAAGGGATAGATGGAGAAAGCGATACTTTTATGATTCACCATGATAATTTGGAAGCCGTTGTAAGTGGAGTATCAATTGAAGAATTTAAATCAGAAGAGATAGAGCGTAAATCTAAGACAGATTTGAATTGGATCAAGACCAAAGCCCAGACCCATGAAACAGTAATCGAGAAAGCTATGGTCGGTGATGGTAAGATATCAGCCGTAATTCCAATGAGCTTTGGCAATATTTTTAGAAGTAAAAAAAAGATACAACAAGTATTAGAAAAAAATTATTCCAACTTTAGAAATATTTTGGAAGAGCTTCGGGGGAAGCAGGAATGGAGCCTAAAAGTATATTTAAAAGATAAAAATAAATTTGAGCAGATAGTAAAGGAGAAAAACAAAAACATTAAGGAAAAAGAACAAGAGATAGGATCAGTAGATGATGGCATGGCTTTTTTTATGGAAGAGGAATTGAAAGAATTGATATCCAAAGAAATGAAAAGGGAACTAAATAGATTTAAAAATGATCTATTTGAAAAATTAAAACAACAATCAATATCTGCTAATAAAGAAAAAATTTTAGAGAAAGAAGTAACGGGCAAGAACGATCCAATGATCTTAAATACTTCGTACTTAATTTCAGAGGAGAATATTGATAATTTTAAGAAAGAAGCCATGAGGTTGAATCAAAAAATTACTTTAAAAGGATTTTATCTTGAATATAGTGGACCCTGGCCTCCTTATAGCTTTAGTAATTATTAAAATATGGGTGATAATAAAATGACTGAACTATACAATGATTCTATTGTTAACAATGATAAAGTTGCTCTGATAGATGCACTTGATAAGATTATAGAAAAAGGGGCCTATGTCAATGGAGAAATTGCCTTAAGAATTGCAGATATAGACCTTGTTTATATAGGACTTAAACTATTTCTCACCTCGGTCTCTAAAGCAGAAAAGCTATCTGGTAAAAGCTTTTCCAACCCGGATGGACAACTTACATCAGAGGATATTGATTACATCAATAAATTGAAAGATCAAATCAGAAAGGCTGAAGAAAATATTCCTGAGTATATTGATGTAAGTGATCCTGAGAAATCAGAGCAGGGCTTAGCCAAATTAATTCTAACCTTGGTCGAACTAATAAGAAGATTGATGGAAAAAGAAGCTTTTAGAAGGGTTAAAAGTGGAAATCTATCCAGGCCAGAAGTTGAAAAATTGGGATTAAGCCTGAAGGCAGTCCGGAAAAAAATTAAAGAAGTCCAAACTATTTTTGGCATTGAAGATGAAGAATTGAATATAGATCTAGGGCCATTAGGCAATTTGATGTAAGAAAAAATAATAAATGAAATTCATTAAGGAAAAATTGGATGAAAAACACTAAAATAAATTGTTCAACTTTTAAGAACCAGGAAAAAGTTATCAAGAAAATAAAAGATAAAATCAACAATACAACTGATATTCAGGAAAAAAAGATGTTTGCTAGTGAATTGGAAAAGGAGATAGAAATCCTTCGCAATTGTGAGGATTATAAAGATAGTTCCTCAGATTGTCAGAAATGTCATCTTTACGCAAATTTAAATGAGAAGGTAATAGTTCTGATTGAACAAGCAAGCAAATTGACTTAGAATGGAGAAGTATGCCAGAACAAATACAAAGATCCATCCAGACTACTAACCTTGCAGATATTCTTGAGAGAGTTTTAGATAAAGGAATAGTAATTGCCGGAGATATTAAAATTCAAATCGCTGATATCGACCTTTTAACTATTAAAATAAGGCTCTTAATTGCATCTGTAGATAAAGCGAAAGAGATTGGAATCAACTGGTGGGAACAAGATTCATATCTATCAGCTAAGGCGAAAGATGCGGAGATAGAGAAAGAGAATAAAGAATTAAGAGATAGAATTGATAATTTAGAGAAAAAACTTGATGAATATTAACCAATAGAGAAAATAATTATATGTAAGAAGGAGAAATATGAGTGATAAGAAGAAAAAAATGAATGAGGATGAAATTAATATTAATCTAAGAGATCTAGGATTGGGAAGCATATTCAAAGGTATAGAGAATCTCGTTAATCTTGTCAGTAAGGTAGAAGAAAAGGGCGGAGAAATAAAGAGAGAAGGTAAAATTAATTTTAATAGAGCAAAAAATTCAAAAGAAGGAATGAAAGGAGTTTTTGGTATCTCTGTAAAAACGGACATCGGAGGTGAGCCTGTTGTTGAAAAATTCGGTAATGTAAGAAAAACAAAAGAAGGTCCAGAAATTGAAGAAGAAAGAGAACCAATTACGGATGTCTTTGATGAAGAGAATAAAATAAAAATATATTCAGAAATACCGGGAGTTAAAAAAGAGGATATAAATTATAGTATTATAGATGATATACTGAAATTCAGTGCAGAAAGAGGAGATTGGAAGCACTATAAAGAAGTCTTACTCCCTTCCAAAATTATTGAAAATAGTATTAGTTTAAAATACAATAATGGGATTATGTTGTTAACCATTAAAAAGAAAAAAGATTAGATTAATAAATGAGACCACTTAAAAAATTGTTTTGTTAATTATGTCATTGATCTCATCCGGAGAGCCGTTGCGAGGTAGATGGAATATATATTAGAAAAAAGTGAACCAGGCTCCCTAACTTCACACCATTAGAGTTATAAGTTATTCTGATATTAATTTCTGTTTAAGGTATTTAGAATTTAAAAGAATTTTATTTATAAATGAGTAAGGATAAATATGGGATAATGGGTGTGTAACGAGAATAAAAAAAAGATAACATTAAAAGTAAAAGAAGGTATATCAAAAGATGTAGGGCGGGCTATAGCAAGAATAGATCCCGCTGATATGAAATACCTTGACATAGAAGTAGGCGAAATAGTAAATATTAAGGGTAAAAGGGAAACGCCGGCCAAGATAATGCCCTGCTATTCTAAGTATAGAAATAATAAAATAATTCAAATAGATGGCATTACCAGGGAGAATTGCCAGGCAGGACTTGGTGAAAAAGTAAGCGTTAAAAGAGCGAATCATAATAAAGCTCGAAAGATAGAACTTTCGCCATTAACTGTTTTAGGAGCCCGGGGAAGAGGTAAAGATAGTCAATATCTAGGGTCTATTATATCAGGTATTCCAGTAAGTAAAGGAGATAAAGTAAGGGCCATCCTCTTTGGCTCTCAGTTCTCTGATTTTAAAGTACAGTCAACAGTTCCAGGGGGAGTTGTACTGATAGAACCTGAAACCAGACTGGATGTAAAAACTGAAAAAAATATAAGTTTAGAACGAGCAAAGACCACATATGAAGATATTGGTGGTCTGAAGAAACAGATTCAAAGAATCAGAGAGATGATCGAACTTCCTTTAAGGTATCCCGAAATTTATGAAAGATTGGGTATAGATCCTCCGAAGGGTGTCCTGCTCCATGGACCTCCCGGAACCGGTAAAACTTTGATTGCAAGGGCTGTAGCTAATGAAACTGATGCTTTTTTTACAAG
>JAIPJV010000073.1 GCA_021734005.1 Fidelibacterota bacterium | reverse complement strand
GTGGATGGAAAATTATTGTGATTTGGACTGTCGGGAAAATGCTGGGTTTCCAGGCAAAAGGCTGTACGATATTTGTAAACTTTTTCTCCTTTTCCTGTGTCGCTGCCATTTAAAAAATTACCACTGTAAAATTGCATTCCAGGTTCATTGGTAAAGACTTCCATTTTAATACCTGATTTTGGGCTATAAATGCTTGCTACTTTTCGGTTCTGGTCATTCCAATTATTCAAAACCCAATTATGATCATAGCCTTTTCCGTATTCTAGTTGTTGATTATCTTTATTTATTCTCTTTCCGATTGCAACTGGCTTTGAAAAATCAAAAGGTGTATCTTTAACATTCTTTAATTCACCAGTCGGAATCAGACCGGAATTGATAGGAGTAAATTGATCAGCATCAATTTGTAAAATATGATCGGTGATCTTGCCATTTCCAGCACCATTCAAATTGAAAAAGGAATGATGAGTCAAGTTAATAATCGTAGTCTGATCTGTCTTTGCATTGTAACCAATTTTTAATTGATTGTCATCCAGCAACTTATAAGTGACTTCGACCTGGAGTATGCCTGGATATCCCATTTCACCATCTTTTGATAGATAGGATAATTTTAGGGTCTGAGAATCAATCTGGTCTGCATTCCAGATGACCTCATGAAATCCTTGAGGGCCACCATGGAGATGGTTGTTTCCGTCATTGGTGGGCAATTTATACTCTTTTCCTTTTAAAGTGAATCTGCCTTTGGCTATTCTGTTACCATAGCGGCCAATCAAAGCTCCGAAGTAAACTTCATTGGAATTCTGGTAACCTTCTAAAGATTCATATCCCAAAACAACATCTTTCATCTGACCATTTTTATCGGGCACCAGAAGAGAGACAACTCTTCCGCCCAAATTGGTTATCTGAACAATCATTCCATTTTTATTTTTTAATGTGAATAGACTAACTTTTTTGCCATTTACTATTGCTGAAAAATTGTTTTCATCAATCATATTCAGATTCCTTTCCTGTGAACAGTTGATTAACAAGATCAGTGCTAAAAAACTAAAAAATTTTTTCATTCACTCAACTCTCTAACTAATTCGGATTGATTTATTTAAATTATTTGGTAAAGATTCCTCTGTTGAATACGTTTTCGTAAAAATGTAAAACAACATAAGTAATATAACTAAAATTGTAAAAAGATTCAGCCAAAAGTTTTGTTGCCGGGTATAATTATTGAAAATATAACAGGCTGGATGAAATGTTCACCCAGCCTGTTGGGAAGATAAATTTAATCGGTATAAATTTTATTATTCTCCGTTTGTTACTCGAACATAGGTCGAAGAGATTGCGACTGAACCCGAAACACCCAGGACAACGTTACCATATTGATCGCGAAGATTGTTGAGATCTTTATCTCGAATTGGCAGATTGGAATAAAAATATTTCGCATAGGCCATAGAAGGCACTAGAACTTCCCATTTGTAAAGACCTGGTGCATAGAGGTCGGCAAAATCTTTTCCGATCCGATTGCCGTCTTCATCTTCAGCAACAGAGATCATAGCTCTGTCGTCTACAATCTCAATAGAATCAGGACTATAAATACGTTTAACAATTATCCAGTAAACTGAAGCTTCTCTTTGAGTTTCCCAGATAACTTTCCCCATGCTGTTTCTTTCAAATACAAGGGTATCACCACTTTGGGTTGCATTGGGAGAATCCTGAAAAACAGCAGGGCGAATAGGAGCAACTGATCCAGTAATAGCTGTATCCTCTTTACTAAATTCAAATTCGTATTCTTTACTATAATCAATACTGTCTATGTAAATTTTGTCGGGGATATAGCCGCCATAAGTGACAGTCTCTTCAATCTCGGTCTCTGGATTTTCAATATAGGAAAAATCATCAGCCTTTGAGGTCCATTTAAAATCGATGGCTTTTTCTCCGCTAACTTTTTCATATAAGGTTACACTAAAACTGGAGTCGTGAATCTGGGGCAGGATTTCATCCAGCTCATCAACATGAGGTTCACCTTCTGTCGGTTGGTTATCACCACGTCCACCTTCTGGTTCTCGCATGCCTTCACTGCCATCGATATCATCACCTATGTCATCATTGAGAGGTTCGCCTTCGTCCCATTTCCCATTACCATTCAAGTCTTCATAGCCAACCCAGTCACCATCATTATCGCGACCATCATAAAGGGATGTGTCTGTGACCAGAATTGTCCTATCTATGCGAACTACAGATTCCTGAAGATCAGTTGTATTCAAAACTGCTTCGATTCGGGGTTCAGATTTATATTCCTGAAAATCGTCTTCAAATTCTGTGATTGGTATTTTTTTGTCACATTTGCTGGTGAACAGTAAAATTATAAAAATTGTTGGTAAAAAATATTTATAGAATCGCATTACTAATAGCTCCTTTTTTTTATATTTTGAATTCAAAACCGATTGACGGTATAATGGGAAACATACTAATTGCCAGGACTTCCGAAGGCGAGCGATCGTGACGCCAGTAATAGAACAGGGTGTTAAAATGATTGGTAAAATTGATGATCTGAAATTTGAATTTACCTTCCAGATCAAAAGGATATATATCCCGTGTCCAGCTGATGTCACTGCGAAAATAGGTTGGATAACGGGCTGAATTGCGGTCACCAACTATATTGCGTAATTCAGAATAGGGATTGAGATAATCACCCATATTACTCTGCGAGAATGTTTTTCCAACCACTGGAGTATAGGGCTGTCCGGAAGCGGCTTTGATTGTTAAACCAAAACTATTTTTTTGATTGAGACGATAACTGAGCACACAATTGATAGAATGGGGTTGATCATATTTGGGATTGTAAACTTCATCATCGGATTCTTTAATTTCGCCGTCATTATTAAAATCCACTCTGCGTCTGAGTTTGCTATAGGAATAACCGATCCATCCAGTCAATTTTCCTGAAGATTTTTTCAGCAGTAACTCAATACCCCAGGCCTCGCCTTTGCCTTCGATAAAATCATCATCTTTTAAGGCTGGATTATTATTGGGATTATTGACGATTAAATTGCTATAAGGTTTGTAATAGGCCTCTATACTGGCAAAATAATCTTGATTAAACCGGCGCTCATATCCGGCGATAAAATGTTGCGCAGTTTGGGCATCAAGATGCTCAGGAACCATTCCCCAAACATTTACGAAATTGATTATCTCTTCCTCGTTATTATGAGTAAAAAGGAACTGGTTGTAGATTCCCCAGCTGGCTTTCAATGCTGAATTGTCAGTGAGCAGATATTTCATCCCGATTCTGGGATCATAATAATTTTTTTCATGGCCATTATATCTACTAATTCGTAAACCGGTTTGCAATGATAAAATTGGAGATACTTTCCATTTATCCTGCAGAAAAACACCAAAAATATTGACATTATTGTTATGATCCAGATAATTAATATCCTGAATTTTCTGAAAGGTTTTCATGGAGATATTCTTGAATTCAAAACCGGTTGTAATAGTATGATTCTCAGAAGCATTATAATTAATGACTTCTTTAAGAGTCCAATCCTGAAGACCGACTTCTTCAACAATATTTAAAGTTGATTCGACTGCATCACCATTATCTGCGGAATCAGTTTGACTGATCATAAAATCAAGATCCCAGTCATAATTGGTATGATATAATGAGGCTACAGAATTGATTTTCGAATTAGGAACATGGCGCCAGCTCAGGCCGGAGGTATAATTGCCCCAGTCAAAATCTATATTAAATCCTCCACCTCTTTCATCATCATAGTCAAATTGAAGAAAATCACGTCCAAAATAGCCACTGTAGGTAAGACGATCTTTATTGGTAATGTTCTGAATTATTTTGGCTTGAGAATCCCAGAAATAATATTCACCGGGAAGTTCATCTTCACGAGTGCTATAATAGGCCTGGGCTAATTTATCAAAATAGGTACGACGTCCGGCCAGCATCCAGGAACCATTACCAACAGGTCCTTCTGCAAGAAATTTGCTGGTCAACATGCTAACTTCTCCGCTAAAGCCGCTTAAATTAAAGTAATCCCCAAATTTTGAATTTTTGAAAAGCAACTTTTTGCGGGAATTTCCCTCTCGTGAGGTAATATTGAGGACTGAAGAATTGCGGTTGCCATATTTGGCAGGAAAGCCTCCTGCTAGGAATTCAGCGTCGGAAATTGCTTTGGCGTTAAATGTAGAAAAGACTCCTCCCAGATGATAGGGATTGTATATTTCAATACCGTCCAACATAATTAAATTTTCATCAGGACTTCCGCCTCTCACAACAAGAGCTGATGAGAAATCGTTTTTACTTTTTACACTTGGTGTCATCTGGAGTGTCCGGAAGACATCCTGTTCTACAAAAGCTGGAGTTTGCAAAATTTCTTTCATGGAAATATTGATACGACTGGTTTCTACAGTATTTTTAAAGCGCTGTTCTTCTGCAGTTACATAAACTCCTTCAGTCTGAATGTCAGTAGGGACAATCTCCAAATCAATACGTTTGTCCTTATTTTCAATTATTTGGACTTCGGTAGTAAAACTAGAATAACCCATCATACTGACAAAAATTGTATATTTTCCAGCCGGTACATCAAGAATTACAAACCTGCCATGCACATCAGTTGCATCACCTAGATCAGTACCTTTGAGAACTACATTGGCATAGGGGACAGGTTCACCTGTTTCTGTATCACGAATATATCCGGAAAGATCACCTCCCGGATTGGCGGATAGAAATCCGAATAAGAGAACAGCAACGATTATCAATTTCCTGAGCAAAACGTTCAATTTCAAAATAACCTCCAAAAAATTTCGATTAACAATTTCAAAAATTTGTGCCGGAGTTTAAAAGCTTAAACAATTAATAAAAATGATAAAGCTCACAAACCCGGCTTACCCTAATTAATTTGGAGCCATTGTTTTGATACAATTTGGCGCTTGAAGATACAAATTGCGCCCATTTTATTGTAAAAAAGCAATAGCAACAATTTACAAATAAACAGACAATTAGTCTGTTTTATTTTGTTCAAAATTTAAAAGAACTGTTATTTAGAAAGTTTTAGTTACATTTCGTTGTCTTTAAATTTGAATTAAATTATCCTCTGTGATATTTGTCACAGTATACATAGTTTAGCTTTGATTTGAGTGTTTTTTTTGTATTAAAATAGTTATCATCGGCAGAATCAATCGGTTAAATAAATCGATTATCCAAGCACGGATAATGGAGAAGAAAACAATGCCAACAATTAATTGATAATTTAGCCTGGAATAAATAGATTTATGGTGATTGGTATTTTATTTTTTACTATTACGGTTAATTAAAGAGTGCAAAAAGTTCGATATGGCAGAATCATTAGTCAATTTCAGCATTTAATTAGGATGTGGAAAAATCAATGATTAGTAATAAGGTCGTATTTATAGTCATTGAATTGGAGAATTATAAACCGACTAAAAGTAAAAATATTAACTTAAATAAGTTAAAAACTTGACATATATTTAAATAATTTATACTATTGGAGGGTAGGTGGAAGATGTAATAAGGAATAAATTAAATAAAATCAAAAATCTTGTTTGTCTGGAAAAGAAATATAGGTTATCTAAACATGTTATTAATGATTATTTAAAAACAGGGAAGTCTTCGATTCACGATATTGAATATTGCATTCAAAATTCAAAAACAATAAATGGAATAAGAGAGGATAAAATGGGTACTGCGACGGATGGAAAATTGTATAAAATAATTGGTAGAAATAAAATGAGAAATAAATTCTACACAGCAGGTAAGTTTATAAAAAATAGTGATAATGAAGAATTGTACTTTTTCATAACTGCCCATAAAATAGAGGGATAAAAATGACATTTTTTAATTATAAATGTGAAGAATGCGGCCGGGGAATTGTAAAGGATACCAAAAAAAAGAATTATAAAGTAGAAATTTTTAATCAAGATTTTAGAATAACTGAAGCTATAATCGGTATATGTAATAATTGTGGTTCAGTTAATTATGCTGGTGAAGAAATAAAAAGATGGCGAAAGTTATATCGAAAATGGCAAACAAAATCAAAAAAGTATCTTTCACCAGACAAAGTTAAGGAGATTCGCAGATCACTGGATATGACTCAGAAGGATTTTGCTGAATTTATTGGGGTAACAAGACAATCTATATCAACCTGGGAAAAAACTGATAGGCCTTCGGTCCAACCGAAAAATGTGGACATAGTTTTTAGACTTTTATATCAAGAATTAGATTCCCGGATTAAACCAGTTACCAAAAAAATGTATGCAATTTATAAAGATAGTAATGATGAGAATAAATTTGAAATTCAATCTAAAAATGATATATTGAAATCTATCCTTCCTGAAACTACCTGGGGAATCCTTAAGAACAACGCAAAAAATAATGACACTTCTCCCCTTATTGAAATTATCAGAATAATCGAATTGCTCAACGCTGTTGATGATTATGGCTTTAAAATCACAAAGAATGGACGCAGTTTGTTTAGGGAGAATACTAAAAAATACAACAGTAAAAACGAGGAAAGTTGAACCCTTTATAAATCAGTATTTAAAAAGTATAAAATTTACAAGGTTTTAAATGAGATATAGTTTCCTAAAGGTTTTTATATTCCTGAAAATATTTTAATAAATGCGAGCAGCCCAACCG
The DNA here is from genome assembly GCA_021734005.1 of Fidelibacterota bacterium. GTDB lineage: Bacteria > Fidelibacterota > UBA2242 > UBA2242 > JAFGTP01 > JAIPHI01. The sequence goes on along the minus strand of JAIPJV010000073.1, from coordinate 1,941 downwards.
CCCCCAGGTGCTAGATGGATTTTAAGTTTTTCACCAGATTTTATTTTCTTTTGCTCCCGGGTAAAATCAATAGCATTCCGATGAGCATTAGGACCGTCTTTGAAGATGTCAATGTTGTAATTGCCATTCTCAAGAAAATCGAGACCAATATTTAAATCTCTAACTGTCCAATCGGTCATAGCTCCAACATACCATTCCTGGCCAGATTTTCTAGCAATAATTATATATTCGCCAATCTTTCCATCCAGAACTATTGTTTTATCCCAGGTAGTCGGAACTCGGGAAAGAAAATCCATACATTCTGTCTCTTTGTAATAATTGGAAGGAGAATCAGCCAGCATTTGGAGAGGACTCTCATAAACAACATACATAGCCAATTGCTGACAGCGGGTTCCCTGACTCATAGGACGGGAAAAAAATGGATGAAAATTATTTTTGGTGGCATTAATCATAGCGCCGGGCGTATAATCCATAGGTCCAGCAGCCATTCGAATAAATGGTAAAATCAGAGCCCTTTCCGGTCCATCATCTTCTGACCATTTGCACTGTTCCAGCCCGCGTACACCTTCTCTGGTTAATACATTGGGGTAAGCACGCCGGAGACCCGCTGGTTTATATGAACCATGAAAATCAACTAAAAGATGTCTTTTAGCAGCTTCCCGGGCAATTTTCCAGTAATAATTGACCATTTCCTGATCGTCCCGTTGCATAAAATCAACTTTGATCCCTTTTATTCCCCAGTCTTCGAATTGCTGCATTGCTCTGTCAAGCTGGTCATCGAGCGATTTCCAGACAACCCAGAGAATTATACCTACATTTTTCTTGCGTCCGTATTCTACAAGTTCTTTTACATCGATTTCTGGTCTAATGGCAAACAAATCTTTAGGTTTTGACCAGCCTTCATCCAGAATGATATATTTTAGATCGTATTTTGCTGCAAAATCTATATAATATTTGTAAGTCTGATTATTGATGCCGGCTTTGAAATCAACACCATAAATATTAAGCGCATTCCACCAATCCCAGGAAACTTTTCCTGGTTCTATCCACTCCGTATTTTTGAGCTGATTTGGCCGGGCTAATTTATACACCAGTTGGGATTCTACCAGCTCAATATCTTTGTCTGCGATCATCATCATCCGCCAGGGAAAATTTCGTTCTCCACTGGTTTTAGCTAAATAAGAGGCGTATTCTGTGACAGGAACGTCCCGATCACTGGTTTGTTCTGTCTCAAGGGGATAATGGGGGATGATGGCCTTCAGTCCTGTGCTGGAGTTTTTCTGTCCAGTCAAATAAAACCCTGGATAATCAAAGAGATCGGATTCGGAAATCAGAACTTTTAAGCCATTATTAAGTTCAACAAGGGCTGGAATGGAACTGAATCTATCTTTGACCTGGCTCAGGTTAATGTGTTTGTAAACTCGTTCCTGATGGGTAAACATACTTTCTTCATCAGGAAAATAGATTTTATGATCTTGAGAAAAATTGTACTCAATTTTTTCACTATTAACTTGAATTTGGTCAGAAAAATCAGTTTTAAAGCGATAAGCTATTCCATCATTGTAGGCCCGAAATACTAAAGCCCAATTATTTTTAAATTGGATTACTAACTGATTGAAATTGTCTGCAATTGTTTCATTTTTGACCTTAACGACTGGATGAAGTTGGCGGTTTATCGATTTTCTTTCAACATTTTCTATTTCAGGATTGGCGCCCAGTTTTTGATCATTTATATACATGGCTATATTAGATGGATCAATTACGGTCTGAGATTTGTGAGATACAGAATAACTTATTTGATCGCCGATTTCTATTTTAACCGTTGTTTGTTGATCAGGAGAATACAAATTATATTCTTTTGCAAATAAAAAAGAACACATTAAAGATATTATCACGACTATTTTTTTCATGAAAGGCTCCTTAGCAAAACTTAAATTAACA
>JAIPJV010000072.1 GCA_021734005.1 Fidelibacterota bacterium | reverse complement strand
AGGCCTCCAATTACAGTCCATCCCGGGAATCTTCAATTATAAGAGCCAGACGAATAGTAAATTCTCTGGATCAAGAAGGTATTTCACTTTTCAGTAAAAATAAATTTTACCAATAAAAAACAACGTTAATTGAATATCAGGAGGATAGACATGACTCATAACCGTCGCGATTTTTTAAAAAGAGCGGGTTTACTGGCTGCATCAGGTGCCCTGATAGGTGCCAATGATTGCAATTCCGGCAAGCAAAATTCTCAATCAAACAAAGGCTCCAAAAAAATGGAATTAACTTATAAAGAATATGAATTGAAACTCAAGCATGTTTTTACAATCGCCAAAAATTCTCGAACAACCACACCTGATATGCAGGTCAGAATCCATTATAAAGGCTACACCGGGTATGGCGAAGCCGCAATGCCTCCCTATTATCCAGAAAATCCAAAATCTGCCAAAAAATTCTACGAAAAATTGGATCTGGGTCAATTTAAAGATCCTTTTCAGATTGAGAAAATACTGAATTATGTAGATAATGTGGCTGAGGGAAATCATTTTGCCAAAGCTTCGATTGACATTGCTCTTCATGATCTTGTTGGAAAATTGATGGATTACCCATGGTATAAGATCTGGGGCTATGACAAAACCAAAACCCCGTCCACCTCTTTTACAATTGGTATTGACGAGCCGGAAATGGTCAAAAAGAAGACCGAAGAAGCCGAGCGCTTCAATGTCCTCAAAGTCAAATTAGGCGGAGGCAATGATAAAGAAATGATCAACTCTGTCAGATCAGTTGCACCTGAGAAGCCTCTCTACGTTGATGTCAATGGAGGCTGGAAGGATAAGCATAAGGCCCTTGATATGGTTAACTGGCTTGAAGAGCAGGGTATAGAATTTGTCGAACAGCCTATGCCTAAAGATCAAATCGAAGACATTGCCTGGTTAACTCAAAATAGTTCCCTGCCTATAATGGCTGATGAATCGGTTCAAAGAATCCAATCCGTGCTTGATGCTTATCAAGTTTATGATGGCATTAATATAAAGTTGATGAAATGCACAGGAATGAGAGAGGCTCATAAGATGATCAATCTAGCCCGCAGCTTAAATATGAAAGTATTGATGGGTTGCATGACTGCCACATCCTGTTCAATTTCGGCAGCTGCCCAGCTTGCACCGGCGATTGACTGGGCCGACCTGGATGGTAATTTATTGATCAGCAATGATCCCTATGAAGGGGTTCAGGTAGTTGATGGTAAATTAGTTTTGCCTGAAAGACCTGGAATTGGTATTAAGCCGATCAAAAAAATCTAAAAAGCCATACTTAATTAGAATAAACATTTACTATTTACCAGCCAATTGATATTATATTTTTGCCTTGTGTCGGGATACAAAATTTTAGAATAATTGTTAAAATAATCAGGTTGTTATAAATGACAAAAAAATATGCTAAAATTTGTGTAATACTACTCCTCATCACTAACGCTATTTTCCCCTCACAAAAGGTATTGTTTCGTTTTGCCTGGTTAACTGATGTCCATGTAGGTGCACGGACTGGTAAAAAAGACCTGCAACTCTCAGTTCAGGATATTAATCAGCAGGATAGTCTTGATTTTGTGATAATTTCCGGCGACCTCACGGAATTTGACCTGCATGGCTATCTTGATTCTGCTAATACAATTCTTGAACAGCTTCATGTCCCCTATTATCCTATTCCCGGTAATCACGATACAAAATGGTCGGCCTCGGGATGTACAAAATTTGAAAAACTGTGGGGCGATGAAGAATTTACTTTTACCAAAGACGGTATCAAATTTGTCGGATTTGATCAGGGGCCTATTATGAAAATGGGTTTTGGCTATGTTGTTCCCGAAGATCTGCGCTGGTTAAAAAAACAGGTTCAAGAAACTAATGGTCAGCCTGTAATTGCCATCACCCATTATCCGATTGACGAATCAGTAGGCAATTATCAGGAAGTGCTTGATCTTCTTCAAAACAGCAATATTCAGGCAATTCTCCACGGTCACGGCCATGCTAATCGCGCCCAAAAGTTTGGTAATATTCCTGGAATAATGGGACGCTCCAATTTGAGAACTGATAAACAATTCGGTGGTTATAATATTGTCACAGTTACCACCGATAGCATAAAATTCCAGGAAAGAATCACCACTCAAAAAACACTTCCTGCCTGGCATACTATTCCAATTCAAAAACGTGATTTTGGTTCTAAAAATACAATAGAAAAACAGGAAGCTCCCCTAACTGAAAATTCGGACAAAATCAAATGGCAATTTGATTCAGATTTCAGCATTGCCAGTGCTCCCACTGTTGCCAATGGCAAAGTTTTCTTTGGGAATAGCAGTGGAAAATTATATGCTCTGGATTTAAAAAATGGTAATAAAATCTGGACTTATCAAACAGGAAACAGAATCTATAGCCAGCCAGCAATTCATAAAAATAGGGTCGTATTCAGTTCCACAGATTCTACCATTTATTGCTTGAATACTAAAAACGGCCAACTCATATGGCAATTTAAAACAGAGGCACCAAATGTTGCTTCTCCGCTAATTCACAATAAAAATGTTTACATCGGAAGTAGTGACGGTATTTTTCGGGCGCTGAGCCTCAAGAATGGTCAATTAATCTGGCAATTCAATCAGATCAAAGGTTTTGTTGAAACCAGACCTCTTTTCTATGATCAGAAAATTATTTTTGGAGCATGGGATAATAATCTCTATGCTTTGGATAGTAAATCAGGAAATTTAGCCTGGAAATGGAGTGAAGGACGTCAGGGAATTCTCTACTCACCTGCTGTCTGTCGTCCGGTAGCAAGCCATGGACGAGTTTACATAGTAGCACCTGACAGAGTTTTGAGTTGTATTGATGCGGGCAATGGAAAAACAATATGGCGCTCCAGCCGGGATAAAGTCCGGGAAAGCATTGGAATTTCCGACGATGGCTATACAATTTTCGCACGCTGTATGTGGGATTCTGTAGTAGCCATTGATGCGACTCAAAAGGATTTTGCCTATAAATGGAAAAAATCCTTTCATTATAATTTTGATATTGATCCTTCCTATCCAATAGAAGAAGCCAGCACTGTCTTTTTTGGAACAGGATACGGCGATTTGTATGCTTTCAAGAAAAATACAGGACAATTAAAATGGAAATATAAATTGAGTAAAGGGCTCATCAATACTGTCGTGCCAATCTCAAAAAATAGAGCGATTATCACAGCCATGGACGGTAAAGTCAGTTGTGTGGAAGGCCCTGAAAATTAATATCGCTAATAATAAGGATTACCTATGAGTAATTTTCAGATAATACAAAAAGAAGACGTTAAAGAGCTGGCAGCTCTTTTCAATAAGGTTTTTACCTATGATAATATTACTCCGGAACTAATGCACGAAAAGATCTTTGATGAAGATTTTTTCCTGGAACCAGCCAATATCAAGTATGTGGAAGCAGGCAAAATAAAGGCTTTTGCTACCGGCTATGTACGCACCTACCGGGGCAAAAAAACAGGCTGGATAAAATTAATAGCAGCAATTGATCAAAAATCCAGAGGCTCAATTCTTGAAAAAACTTTTGAGAGAATTGAAAATATACTTCTCGATCGCAGTGTTGAATTGATTCGATTTATGGACAGTTTTCCTAATTATTTTCGTCCGGGAATCGATCCCCGCTACACTTCATTTGTTAGTCTGCTTCATGATCAGGGTTATGAGAAACGACGGGATAATGTCAATATGATCGCTGAATTGGAAGACCGTGATTTTGAAACCCAGGCGGAAGAAGAGAAGTTGCAAAATAATGACCAGATCACTATTAAACGGGCTGGTTCTGATGAGCAGGAGATGGTCATAGATTTCATGAAAAATGAATTTTCAGTCTGGTTAAGTGAAGTTAGAAAAGCCTATGACCAAAAGCCTATTCCTCTTCATATTGCCATAAAAAATAATAAAGTAATTGCCTTTTCGGCCCACAATTGTAATAATATTGGAACAGGCTGGTTTGGTCCAATGGGAACCAGTCCTGAAGCACGGGGCAAGGGCTTGGGTGCCATTCTCCTAAAGCGCTGTCTTAGGGACATGCAATCGGCAGGCTTAAAAAAATCAATCATTCCCTGGGTTGGCCCAATTGGATTCTACTTTCAAAAAGTAGGTGCAGAAGTTCATCGTGTATTCTGGAATTATCAGAAAGAAATCGCATGAAAAAATTACATTATACCAAAATAGCTGCTATCCTGCTCCTGGTATTGCTAGCCATGTGCTCTCGTCAAAATTTCGAAATAAAAAAAGTCGAGAGCATAGAATTGCCGGACTCGATCCGATTTATCGCTCCTCGATTCACACCTGATGGCCAAAATTTATTACTCACATCAGCTGGATATCGCGGCTTATGGACATTCGACCTGACAGATCAAAAATTAACCCGGCTAAATAATTATTTTGGCGCCGGCTATCAACCGCAATTTTCCCCAGATGGCCAGAAAATCGCCTTTCGCTTTGATCGCTATCCCAATCGATTGCGGCATTCCTTTCTAGCAATTCAGGAGCTCAAAAACCATCAAATCCAAAATATCGTCAATGACAAACGGGATTTGTCAGCGCCCTTTATCTATGAAAATAATAAGATTGTCTATCTATTAAAAGAGCGGCTTTATATTCACGATTTAAATGACAATCAGTCCAGTACCTTGCAGACTTACAGTCAGTCCATAGATCAGCCCTTTACCTATAGTCTGGATGACAATCTGGTCCTCTTTGATAATGGTCATAAGCAGTTGCTAAACCCTGCCGGTCATGGCCATTATATCTGGTCTTCGGTATCGCCTGATGGCAATAAGATTCTTTTTACAGTGGCCAGCGACGCAACCTATAATTCTGATTTACAGGGAAATATTTTGACAAAAATCGAACAGGCCAGTTCGCCTAAATGGTCTCCAAACAGTAAATGGGTTCTCTATACTGTGGAGCAGGACGATGGCCATAGAATTACCTCCTCAGACATTTTTGTTACCTCTCATGATGGTGATATTAAGCATCAAATCACAGCGACTCCTGATAAAATTGAGATGCATCCATCCTGGTCACCCGATGGCGATAAGATTGTGTATGAGATAGAGGGCAAAATAGAGATTCTATATCTGGATTAAAACTAAGGAACATACAAACATGCAAAAATTACACATACTTGTCTTTGTCTTAATTACTGCTGGAACTATTTTTGGTCAGGACTTGAGCGGTGTAAAAATATGTATTGACCCCGGCCATGGCGGACATGAATCTGATGACCGGCATATGGAGGAGCAGGGTTTCTGGGAATCCGAAAGCAACCTTACCAAAGCATTATTTCTGGATAAAATTCTAACCAATATGGGAGCTACTGTAATCCTGACCAGAGATGGAAATGATGGTGTAGCTGACGATCCTTCCCTATCTACTCGGGTTGGCATTGCCAATGAAAATAATGTAGACTATTTTAATTCTGTGCATAGTAATGCTTTTAATGGAGAAACGAATTATACACTTGCTATTTTTAATGGTGAGACCGACGATCCGACCTACCCCCTGGCCAAAGAAATGGCTCAGATAATTGCCGATAAAATTCATACTGTCAATAGGACAACTAACCAATACGCCTGGGGCGATTTGACTATGCATCCCGATTGGACTAATGGCTACGGTGTTCTTTATCCAGCTGAAATGCCAGCTACAATTAGCGAAGGGTCTTTTCACGATTATATACCTGAGACCTGGCGATTGATGAATCTTGATTACCGGCGCCATGAATCCTGGGCAATTGCTCGCGCCTTTCTGGACTACTTTGAAGCCGGGCAAAATTCTACCGGTATTATTGCCGGAATTCTTCGTGATCAGGAACATACAGTTGATTACCAATCCATTACTTTTGAGGATTCCAGGCTACCAGTCAATAATATTACAGTAACTCTAGAGCCCGGTAATCAAATCTACGCAGGCAACGACAAAAACAACGGCTTTTATATGTTTGATAGCCTCGCACCGGGAGAATACAAATTAATATTTGATGCTCCCATGTATCACAAGGATTCTGTAGAGGTAACAGTAGTTGCCAATCAAACTTCTTTTGGAGATAATTTTTTAACTCCCGATAGTACCTTTGTCTATCCTCCAGCCACTCCCCAATATGTACGAATCGAAAATACTGCAAATGGTGAATTAACAGTCGAATGTGAACCATCAGCCAATGCCAAAGGCTATATTTTCTGGTACAGCAATAACGGATTAACCTATTCCGATTCTCTTCATTCCAAAACCAATAAAATTGTGATGAGTGACCTTGAGAATATGACGCCCTATTATTTTCAGATCCAGGCTTACAATGAAATGGGTGAATCCGAGCGAACTGACGAATGTTATGTTGGCATCCCTTCAGAAAATCCTTACGATATTCTCATTGTGAATGGTTTTGACCGTTCTACAAATACACGCCACGATTATGTCAAGCAATACGGTTTGCCCCTCATATCGAATCAACGCGGTTTTTCCTTTACTCTCAATGAATCCGTCTATGAAGGCAAAATATCACTGAGCAAATACAAAAATGTGATCTGGATGCTAGGCGATGAGAGTACTGCTGATGATACATTCAACCCGGCTGAACAGGACAGTGTTGAAAATTTTCTGAATAATGGTGGTAATTTTTTCGTATCCGGTGCAGAAATTGGATGGGATCTGGTTGATCAGGGAACATTATCTGATAAAAATTTTTACAATAACTTTTTAAAAGCCAGTTATATTAACGACGCTCCTCTTGATAATAGCAGTACCTATTATACAGCAGAATCTATATCAGGTTCAATTATGGATGGAATTGGTGCAATTAATTATGATGATGGAAGTCACGGAACTATTGATGTGGATTGGCCGGATGCTATTTCTCCTCTTAATGGCGCTCAGAGCTGTCTTAAATTCCAAGATGTTGATCCTGATAATGGCGTTGCAGGAATCTATTATGATGGACAATTTCCTGACGGTGATAAATCCGGTCGCCTGGTCTATCTAACATTTCCTATTGAAACTGTCTATGATTCTCAGACCAGAACTGATCTGATGGAAAGAATTCTTAATTTCTTTGATACTGGTTCCGATCTGAGAGAACCTCTTGTCAATACTTTGCCAGAGGAATTTGCTCTCAAACAAAACTTTCCCAATCCCTTTAATCCAGTTACCAAAATCGAATATAATTTACCGCAAGATGGATTTATAAATTTAAAAATATTTGATGTATCAGGCCGCTTGATTGAGACATTGGTCAGAAAAAGAAACAAAAGCGGTTTTCACAGCATTCAATGGAATGCCTCAAGATATAGTTCAGGTGTTTATATTTACCGTCTGGAAGTGTACAGTTCGCAGAATGGTAATTTACTTTACACCAATAATAAAAAATGTATGCTGATAAAATAATTTTAATCAATAAACTACAGGATTCTTATGAGAATAATTTCAATACTTTTGTTGCTTATTTCCCATCTGCCAACTTCTTCTTTTCAACCTGCTGAAGTTTTTCATGCTAACTGGGGCCAGGAACAAGTAAATTTAAGTTATCGAACTGACCCTGCTATGAGATTTGGTCCTCAAAGTTTCAAGGTCGAGGACTCCCGGATCAAAATTCTGGATCCCGTCAATAATTCGCTCAAAGTATTTCAGAACAATCGGCTCGTAGAAAAATACTTTGCCCCCGATAATGCCAAAAGTTTCGCCATTAAAGAAAATCAAAATATTGCTTATCTGGTGGGAAGAGATGTTCATGAATACTCCAGTCGGGAGCTGGTTCATAAATACATTAATAAAGAAAAATTTGCCAATGTAAAGGACCTCCAGGTCAACGAGAATCAACTTCTGCTTCGAAACAATGACGGAACTTTACGACAATTAACAGACAGGAGTATAAAAGCACTGGATAAACCTGCACCAGGTGATCTTCGAACTTATAATGTAAAATTAAAATCCAGAAGTGAAGCTGATTTCACTCTTCAAAAAGAGGATACAAAAATCCACTGCCAATTAACCCAAAAGGATAACAATCTGGGCGCTGTACGCTATCTGGGAGAGGACAATCATCAGCGTTTATATTTTGATGTTGACATTATTGAAAACGAAGTTCCTCTCAAAGTTAGCCGCCAGATCTGGATCACTGACTATTCCGGACAAAAATTAGGCCGGATTTACATTCCTTCTCATTATTATACTTCTATTCATAATGATCTGGAACTCAAGGAAGAAGGTACCATCTACCATATGCTGTCTTCAGAAGATGGCATCCACATTTTTAAATGGGAAATACCTGAAGAAATCAAAGCCGGTCTGGAAGGCCATTATCCTGAAAAATATCAAAAGCAGATCCATTTCAATAATTTCAAAGATAAATCGGAATCCAGTTTGAAAAAAAAAGTTGAAACTTTGGGATCAGTGAGCCGGGATAAAGCTCTCCAAATTGCAGACAGTTATGTACAGCATGAGTGGACCTGTACAGCCGATAATTTGACTGATGGTACAGTAACTGCTCCGGATGGCTACAAAATCGATACACCGGACTGGATTCAAATTGGTGAAAATCAAAAAATTCCCTATAAATGG
>JAIPJV010000071.1 GCA_021734005.1 Fidelibacterota bacterium | reverse complement strand
GTGCCTAATCTTGAATTTCAAAGTCAAGATGAACTTTTTACTGGTAGTCTTCAAGGAGATTTGTCCGGTAATATTGTAAGTGAACTTAATATTCACAACCTGGATCTAAAAAAGTGGCAATTTTTGGGTCGGGAAACTTCTCTTTCGGGAAAATTAACTTTCCGTAATAGTCGGCTTCAAGATGCTATTGCAATGAAAATCAATTTGTCAGATGGCTCGGTACAGAATGTGAATTTTAATGAAATTACCGGCGCCGTTGCTCTGGTCGATGATAAATTTGAGATAACTGACTCTATTCTGGTTGCAATTGATGGTAGTGAGATGAACTTGTCCGGTTTTTATAATATACCTGATAAATCTTTACAAATGTCGGGCGGAGTCAGATCATCGGATCTGGCTTTTTTCTCGCCAATTACAAAAATGGATTCTTTATCAGGCAGAATTAATGGGCGTTTTAAAGTTAATGGCAAACTTACATCACCGGATATTTCCTGCCAGGTTCTTGGGAATAATTTATCGGGCGAGAGCTTTTATGTAGATCAAGCTCGTATAAATCTGGGATTAACTGATATTGCAAATAATCGTCAGGGAGCTTTATCTATTCAAGGGACAAATGGCAGAATTACGAAATTGGAACCAGACCTCGATCAATTCGAAGTTGCCCTGGAATTTTCAGGAGATACAACTTTTGTAAATACATTAAATGCTAAGGGCAAGGAATTTGATCTGAATTGTAAGGGGCAAATCTATCAGTCTTCTGATTTTCTTGTAGAGCATATATCAATGTCGGCTCGCAAAACAAATATTTACTCTAAAGAATCTTTTCATATTATCCGCCGACAGGATACAATAAGTATCTCCCGGGCTGACTTTGCTTACGGAGAAAATGCTTTTTACGTGTCCGCTCAATTTGTCGGAAGCCAGCCTCGTGATCTTACCATTTCCCTGGATAATATAAATATGGCGCCTCTCCATGCTCTCAATAAAAATATTCCCAATAATGGTGATCTGGACGGTAAAATTCAGTACATTAAAAAAGAAATTCCTTCTATTGAAATTCAGCTGCAAGCCAGAAATGTTGTCTTTAAGGATATGAATTTTCCCCGGGTAGTCTTCAATTCAACAGTAAGGAAAGATACGATCCAGCTGCGAAATGCTAACTTTATGATTGATGAAAATTCGTCAATTAATCTGCAGGGTAATCTGACCTGCAATTTTCCGCCTGGTGAAACGGAAAATTTTCTGAGAGAAGATGACAGTATTGATATTGATATAAATTATGACAATTTTCCAGTAGAATATTTGAATAAGATTGCCTTAAAAAGATTTGATCTGGCCGGACGATTGACAGGTAACCTATCAGTTCACAATATTCTGAAAAAACCGGTTATTAATACAATTTTCAAAGTGGAAAAGCCAGGATTTAATCGTATTCAAGGAGAATATTTACGGGCTCGCGGCCATTATGAAAGCGATAGCCTGACCTTCAATGAATTTGAACTTGATGAAGGTGGAGGCCATTATAATGGCAAAGGCTATCTGCCGATCAGCATTGATCTATACAGCCGAAAAATAGTTATGCGGCCCAACGAGGAGATGGATATGGAGTTCTCTGCTATGACCTCCACTCTACCCTTCATCTCTGCTCCGCCCAATAATAGTGTTGAAGAAATAGCTGGAGATTTTTTTATCTCCATGGATGTGACTGGCACACGAGAAAATCCTGTTAAAGAAGGATATTTTGTTGCAGAAAATGCTTCTATTAATCTTTCGCCTTTGGAAAATCCGATTAGAGATGTGAGCGCTCAGGGAACAATGAGAGATAATATTTTGCATATAGATAGATGCAAAGCCAATATGATCAAGCAATCACCTCCTGAAATAACCCGGGCAAAAAGCAGTATTAAAAGGTTTTTTAACTCGATCTTTTCCAGTTCTGAAAAACAGTCTGAGAAGAAAAACTTAACTGTTTCAGGCGATATTAATTTGGAAAAATTAATCAGGCCGGGTTATGATCTAAAATTAAAAGGAAAGGATCTTTATTTTCGGACACTATTGGCAGAAGGCGAGGGCTTTGTAAATGGTGACTTCGAAATTAATGGTCGGGACACAGTGGATATTAGCGGTGAAATGGAAGTCTCCAAAATGATCCTCCGTAAATCATTTCGCAAGGATAGACAGCCTGCTGAACGTCGAAGTGGTGGCCCTTTTACCAGGTTTAATATTCATACAATTATTCCGGGTAATTTTTATATAAGTAATGATCAAATGGATTGTGAATTAACTGGAGATCTGTGGGTGTTGAGAGAAGGGAATAATCCCTGGAGATTTTCAGGTGATCTTTCTATTCTGGAAGGGTCTTTCTACTATTTTGGCTGGGAATTTACCAATTTAAGCGGGACTGTCTATTTTGATCCGGTTAAAATGAATCCTCGCCTTGATATTCATTCTCAACTCAATCTGACCTCATTTACTACTGATAATACTCAGGATATTACCGAAGATGATGAGGTGGTAGATGTCTATTTGACCGGTGATCTGGAAAAACCTGATCTGCAATTTGAATCGGCAAATTATTCCCAGAATGATATTTTGAGCCTAATTCAGGGCTCGCAAACACAATCCGGAGAATCTACTTCCACAATTCCCGGTGGTGCTTTGAATGTATTTGGCCAGTATTTTGAACGGCAAATAGAAAGACGCTTTTCACAATTTAGTGGAATTGATCGGATTAGCTTCCAAACTAATAGCAATCTTCTTCAGCAACGCAATCTGGATAACTGGAAAATCACTCTCGGTCAGAGGATAACACCCAATATTTTTGTCACCTATGAACAGGGCGCTGTCTATAGTAAGCAGACTCAGAGAGTCGAAGTTGAATATCGGTTTGATCAAAACCATTCCATAGAAGGCAATGTGGATCAGGATGGCCTTTTTGGAATTAATTATAAAATCAGGTATAATTATTAAAATATGAACAGTTTTCTCAAAAGATTATTTGTACTCTATATTTTATTTTCAACCCTGCTTTTTGCCCAGCGTGGTGGAGAATTCACCACCTACAAAGTTGATGAAATTATTATAAATAATAATTCTGTTTTCTCAGATCGTAAGATTCTGAGGGAGTTGAAGCTGAAGGAAAGTGGAATCATGGGTTCCACTACCTTTACTGAGCGACTTCTGCGACTTGATAAGGTGGCCATTAGAAATTTGTATTTGCGCAATGGTTATCTGGCCTGTCAGATAGAAGAATCGTACCAGAGAGAGGATAATAATAGGGTTAATGTTACCTTTAACATTACAGAAGGTGAGCAATTTTACTTGACTGAATTGAAGTTTAGTGGGCAGAAATTGTTCAGTAAAAAGCGGGTTTCGAATATTTTAAATCTGACTGTAAATGATCCCTATAATCCTTTTCAGGTGCAAAATAGTATTAAAAAGTTAAAAAATGCTTATGCCAATAATGGTAAACCCCTGGCTAAGATTGTAGATTCAATTACTGTTAATAATGGTATTCATCTATCTCTGCGAATTCATGAAAATCCAATAATGCGGATAAGAAAGATCATTATTAATAATAATAAACTTGTTAAAGATCATTTTATTCGCAGGGAAATTTTGCTAGATAGCACTGATATATATTCTCAGGAATTGATCAATCGTTCTCGCAAACATCTTTTTGATACAGGTTATTTTTCTAATGTTAATATAAATACCACTAATATTGATACAACTCGACGTTTTCTTGATCTGGAAGTTTATGTTTATGAACGGGAAATGCATCATCTGGAAATGAATTTTGGATTTGGGCAGAAACGGGATATTACCAATACAGGTGAGCCATATACTGCTATGAGCCTTGAAGGCCAGTGGTTGAATAGAAATTTGATGGATAAAGGTCACAAACTTAGCGCTGATCTCAGCCCGGCTATCAATCTTAATACTCTTCAGCCTAATCTGGAGACTGATATTTCCTACAGAATTCCCTGGCTGGTAGGATTCCGCTCAACCAGCCTATTTCGAATTTTTCTGGAACAGGTACGGTATAGTAAGGATGAGAGAATTTCAATTGGGGGAGCGGAAACGGCATTGATCATAAATCCCAGCAAACGCTATTATTTCAAGACCGGTCTGGAAGTTCGAAGAGTTTTCTCGCAATATTCAGTTCTTGAAATTGATCAGACTACTTTACAGGAAGAGACGGAAAGATCTCTAAATCTTCAATATAGAAGAGATATGCGTGATGATTTCCTTTTTCCTCATGCTGGCTATACCTATTCATTTAAGGGCAAAGTAGTAGGAACGATTCTAGGTGGTACTCAGGATTACTATAAATTTGAGACAAGTTTCTCCCAATATATAAATTTATATGAAGACCTGATTCTGGCCTACAGCATAAAAACCGGTCGTATGGCAGCCTTTGATCAGTCAAAGCCCACACCCGATTATGAAAAATTCAAACTGGGCGGCCCCAGTAGTTTGCGGGGATGGGACAGCCGGCAGTTTTTGTCAGAAAATGGGATAGCAATTGGTAAAAATGTCAAATTATTGTCAAATATCGAATTACGGTTTCCCTTGATATGGCGCCTGGGTGGTGAGATTTTCCTTGACAGTGGTGGCTTGTTTTCTGACATTAATTCAATTACATATCAGTCAATTCGTTTCGATGCTGGCTTTGGTTTGACTATTGCATCTCCTTTAGGTCCGGCAAGGGTCGATTTCGCAAGAATTATCGACCCGCGAAATGCCACTGAACGAAAAAATCCGTGGGAAATCCAGTTTGGAATTCCCTATGCTTTTTGAAAATTGTCAAAAATCAAGAAAAGCATACGAATTTAAAATAACCTAAAGGAGAAAATATATGATATCTTTTGATCAATTTACGATTAAAGCCCAGGAAATAGTAAAAAAAGCTATTGATCTGGCAAAACAACACGATCATCAAAAACTGGAACCAGTTCACTTTTTCAAAGCCATGCTGGAAGTGGAAGAAAATGTCGGCCTTTCTGTTCTAAAGAAAATTGCTGGAAATGTGGATACTATTTCTACTCAGTCACAGGAACTGCTGGAAAAACTTCCTCGAGTGACTGGAGATATCGGTGAACCTTATTTTAGTAATATATCAAAAAAAGTTATTCAGGCAGCGGAAAGTTACGCTCAGGATTTTCAGGATGAATACGTCAGTGCCGAACATATTCTACTTGGATTGGTTGAGAATAGTGATAAAAAATTAAAAAATCTTTTTCAGAATAATGGTGTTGACAATGACACTGTTCTGACTGCATTAAAAGATATTCGAGGAACCAGTCGGGTTAAAGATCAGGAACCGGAGAAAAAATTTCAGGCTCTAAAGCGATACTGCCGCGATCTCAATCAATTGGCTCGAAAAGGAAAACTTGATCCAGTTATTGGACGTGAAGAAGAGATCAGAAGAACATTACAAGTGCTCTCCCGCAGAACAAAAAATAACCCCGCTCTGATTGGTGATCCCGGTGTTGGAAAAACTGCTATTGCTGAAGGAATGGCTCTTAGAATAGTAGCAGGTGATGTTCCTGAAAGTGTGAAGAGTAAACGAATTCTGGCTCTTGATATGGGATCTTTGCTGGCTGGTGCAAAATTCCGCGGCGAATTCGAAGATAGAATGAAATCTGTCCTCAAAGAAGTCAATGAAGCCGAAGGTGAGGTAATTCTCTTTATTGATGAGATTCATACAGTCGTAGGAGCTGGAGCAGCTGAAGGTTCTGTAGATGCTTCAAATATGCTCAAACCGGCTTTAGCTCGGGGAGAATTGCATTGCATCGGTGCCACAACCAAAGATGAATACAGAAAATATATAGAAAAGGATAAGGCTCTGGAAAGACGCTTTCAACCGATTCCTATTGAAGAGCCATCTATAGAGGATTCGATTTCTATCTTACGGGGGATCAAAGACAAATATGAAATTCATCATGGTATCCATATTAAAGATACAGCCATTGTGTCCGCGGTTGAATTATCAAACCGTTACATAACTGAAAGATTCCTGCCTGATAAGGCCATTGACCTGATTGATGAAGCTGCCAGTAGAATTAAACTGCAAATAGACTCACGACCGGCAGAATTGGATGAGCTCGAGCGCAATATCAGTCAACTAGAAATAGAGAGTGCTGCTCTGGAAAAAGAAAAAGATGAAAATGAAAAATCACGTGAGCGCTGGGAGAAAATTCAAAAAGAGTTGCCGGAATTGAAAGAAAAAGCAGCTGTTCTACGAGAAAGATGGCAGAATGAAACCCGGCATCTTAATAATATTAAGAATCTGAAGGAAAAACTGGAAGAACTCAATCTCAAAGCTGAAGAGGCCGAACGGGAAGGTAATTGGGAAAAAGCCGCTCAGTTGAAACATTCCGAAATTGTTGAAACTAGAAAGAAATTGAAAGAGGAAGAGAAGACTATTAACGAAATTCAACAGGATAAAAAATTGGTCAAAGAGGAAGTCACTGAAGAGGATATTGCAGAGATAATATCCAAGTGGACAAAGATTCCGGTATCCAAGTTGATGGAAAGTGAGAGACGGAAATTACTTAAAATGGAGGAAGCCCTCCATGAACGTGTAGTGGGGCAGGATCATGCTGTAAAATCGGTCTCCGATGCTGTTCGCAGAGCTCGGGCCGGATTACAGGATGAAAATCGACCTCTGGCTTCATTTATCTTTACTGGATCAACTGGAGTTGGAAAAACAGAACTTGCCCGCTCACTTGCTGAATTTTTATTCAATGATGAAGAATCTATGGTTAGAATCGATATGTCGGAATATATGGAAAAACATTCGGTATCCCGATTGATTGGATCGCCCCCTGGTTATGTTGGGCATGAAGAAGGTGGGCAGTTGACTGAACAGGTTCGCAATCATCCCTACTCAGTAGTGCTTCTCGATGAAATTGAAAAAGCTCATCCTGAAGTTTTCAATATTCTTTTACAGGTAATGGAAGATGGCCGGCTTACTGATAATAAAGGCCGGGTTGCCAATTTTAAAAATACGATCATTATTATGACTTCCAATCTGGGATCACAGTCTATTATGCAGGAAACTGAAGACCTTACAGAAGATAATATTGATGAAAAATACAGCCATATCAAAGACACTGTCACTTCCAAACTCAAACAGCATTTAAAGCCGGAATTCATGAACCGGGTCGATGAGATTATTGTCTTTATGCCACTCCTCAAAGATCAGATCAAAGAGATTGTCAAACTGCAGTTTGACCGGTTGACAAAAACTCTGGATAAGAAAAAGATTAACGCTATTCTGGAAGAAAATGCTCTGGAACTTCTGGCTGAAGAAAGCTGGGACCCAGTCTATGGTGCTCGACCTGTCCGCCGTACAATCCAAAATGATGTGCTCAATCCTATGGCTGAAAAGATCATTAGTGGAGAATTTGGCCCCGGTGATTCCGTCAATATAGACGCCAAAGATGGAAAATTAATCTTCAAATAAACTAGAATATAAAAGCAAAAATATAGATAAAAAGGGCCACTTCCAGGTGGCCCTTTTTTACTTTTAACTGGTAAAAAAGTCGAAAATATTTCCCAGTGTAGAAGTTTTACCGCGATATAATTCAGTATAGCCGCAATTTGTGCAGCTCACTGTGGTGAATTTTTTATTTTGTACATCAAATATTTTGGCGAAACCACCACCAGTGGCTCTCAACCGGTCTGTTTCGTAATCGGTACTACCGCATTTTGGGCATTTGTAGTGAATTTTGTCCTCCATACTTTCTCCCCGCATTTTGATTTTTGTTTTCTTATTATGACAATTTCTGTCTCAGATTAATTATTAATCAAGAAAAAATCTCACGTCCCAGTAAATTATCCAAATAGAAGATAAATAATTTTTTGCATAATTGCATTAGTTTTTAGATTTTTAAATTTCGATAGTACTGCAAAATTCAGACCTTATATTTTTTCTTTTGATTGTACTAAATATTTAATAATCTTTATCATGTAGCAAAAGTATCGCAATTTAATTTAAAGAGGAGTCTAGTATGAGAGAGAAAATGATTGATCGGTTTTTTCAGTATGTCAAAATTGATACTCAGTCTAAGGAGGGAGTAGAAGATCAGTATCCTAGCACTGAGAAGCAGAAAAATTTACTTAAAATCCTGGTTGATGAACTTAAAGAACTGGGCTGTGAAGATGTTGATATGGATGAATATGGCTATGTAATGGGCACCTATCCTTCCAATCTTGAAGAAGATGGGGATGCTCCTGCAATTGGTTTTATTGCCCATGTTGACACTTCTCCTGATGTGAGTGGTAAGGATGTTAAACCTGTTATTCACGAAAATTATGATGGTGGTGATATTCAATTACCGGGAGATGAATCAATAGTTCTCAAGGCTGATGAAAACCCGGAATTGGAAGAGCATGTTGGTGATGATATTGTCACATCAGATGGTACAACCCTGCTGGGTGCTGACAATAAAGCTGGAATTACAGAAATTCTCACTATGCTAGAATATCTCAATGATCATCCGGAAGTCAAGCATGGAGAACTTAAAATCGGTTTCACTCCTGATGAAGAAGTTGGGAATGGCACGAAATATTTTGACGTTGATAAATTTGGTGCCAAATATGCCTATACTGTTGATGGTGAAACAGTCGGCGAAATCGAAAATGAAACCTTTAATGCTGCTGTTGCCAA
>JAIPJV010000070.1 GCA_021734005.1 Fidelibacterota bacterium | reverse complement strand
GGCAAAGGTATCGAAATTATGGAAAGTATGATCGGGCACACAAGTGGTTTTGCTCGTCCAACCTACGTTGTCGATGCACCAGGAGGTGGCGGCAAAATCCCGCTCATGCCCAATTACGTAATATCCTGGTCAACCAACAAAGTTATTCTGCGAAATTATGAAGGAGTGATCACCAGCTACAAAGAACCGGACTCCTATAAAGAATATTTTTGCGACCGGGATTGTGAAAACTGCGATCTGCACCTCAAATTAGAAGGGGCAGATGAGGAGCGGGCGATTGGAATCGCCAGGATTCTGGCAGATCACGATGAGCACATCTCATTGACTCCAGAAAATACGGAAAGACATAATAGAAGAGAGGATGAATAATAAATGCAAATCATAGATTTTCTGATCTTTGGTCTTTATATGATTGGTGTGCTCTGGATTGGCTATTATTTTTTCAAAAAGAACGATGATTCAGAAGATTACTATGTTGGCGGGCGCTCGATTTCGCCTTCTCATGTTGGCTTATCAATTGTGGCTACAGACGTGGGGGGCGGATTTTCAATTGGACTGGGCGGCCTGGGTTTTACTATGGGAATTTCCGGAAGCTGGTTGTTATTCACCGGTCTGATTGGTGCCTGGCTCTCGGCTGTATTAATTATCCCAAAAATCAAAAAGCTGGATAAAAAGCACAGCATGATGACATACCCCGATTTTTTGAAATGGAAGTATGGCCGCCAGGTAGCAACTGTTGCTGCTGTGATTTCAGGCATTGGTTATCTGGGCTTTACAGGTGGTCAGGTTCTGGCTGGATCAAAACTGATTTCAGCAACTATGATAACCAAAGCGCCCCTTGGAATGGAGCCGATGACCTTTTCTTTGTATGTGATCGGCGCCATTATTATCGGATATACTGTAATGGGTGGTCTCAATGCGGTCATTTATACCGATACTGTCCAATGGATTATTCTTTTGACAGGGCTGATTCTGTTTGCCAGTCCTCTAGCCTACTTCAAAATTGGCGGCTGGCAGGCTCTCAAAGAAACTTTACCGGAAGGCCATCTCAGTCTAACCAATGTAAGTTTCATGCAGATTGTTAACTGGATGATCACAATTGTGCCTATCTGGCTGGTAGGAATGACCCTTTACCAGAGGATGTACGCCTGCAAAGATACAAAAGATGCTAAAAAAGCCTGGTATATTGCCGGAATTTTCGAATATCCGATCATGGCTTTTATGGGGGCTTTTCTGGGACTATGTGGTCGCGCTTTGTTTCCTGAAGTTGAACCGGAACTCGGATTGCCCATGACTATTAAAACGGTTCTGCCAATTGGAGTGACTGGTCTGGTCGTAGCCTCCTATTTTTCTGCTATAATGTCCACTGCTGACAGCTGTCTGGTGGCCTCATCCGGAAATTTTGTTAATGATATTATTGAAAAGTATTTCATGAAAGACAACGATTCAAAAAAATCAATTCGGGTCTCTCAAATAGTGACTCTAATTATCGGTGTTCTGGCGATTTTTCTGGCCAGTCATTTTCGCAAAGTTCTGGATGCTATTCTTTATGCGTATTCTTTTATGGTGTCGGGACTGTTTGTGCCTACTTTAGGTGCTTATTTCTGGAAAAAAAGCAGCAGTACAGGTGCTTTTTGGGGAATGCTTGCTGGCGGTGCCACTACTCTGACTTTGATCATCTCCGGTGTCAAAAAAATCGGTGGTCTCAAACCAACTTTTTATGGAATTGTAGTATCGGCCGTGGTTTTCGTTGCTCTCTCACTGATCTTTCCCGATGAAAACGAGGTAACCTATGCAGGATAAAATCGAAAAATTAGGAGATTCTTTAATCCAGCATGGCAAATTCAACGATAGAATCTATTTAATGAAACTCGCTGATAAGGATTATCCCGGGATCGTGAAAAGACTTGATGATCTCGCCCAGCAGAATAATTATACAAAAATATTTGCCAAGGTTAGAAATAAGCATCTCGATAAATTTCTTTCCAATGATTATGAACAGGAAGCCCATATTCCTGATTTCTATGCGGATGGTGAAAAGACTTTCTTTTTGGGTAAATTTTTGGATGACGGGAGAAAAAAAATTGCCAATCAGGAGCGCATTGATAAGGTTATTCAGGTAGCAAAAGGTAAAAGCAAAATCAAAAATTCGCCTCACCTCGATCCCCAATTTAATTATCGAATTGCTGAAAAAGCGGATGCAGAGGATATGGTCAAAGTCTATAAACAGGTTTTTCCGACTTATCCCTTTCCAATCCACGATCCTGATTACCTTTGCAAAACAATGGATAAAAATCTGATCTACTTTGGAATCTGGAAAGATGAAGAACTTATTGCTCTCTCATCATCAGAAATGGATAGAGAAGAAAAAAATGTTGAAATGACTGATTTTGCCACTTTGCCGGAATATCGGGGGAATAGTTTTGCCCTTTATCTGCTGGATAAAATGGAGGAAAAGATGGAGCAATTAGGTATAGATACTTTTTATACGATTGCCCGCTCAGTTTCTTTTGGTATGAACATCACCTTTGCTAAAATGGGCTATAAATATACAGGCACATTAAAAAATAATACAAATATTTCCGGTAATATTGAAAGTATGAATGTGTGGTATAAGAATTATCAATAGAAAATAGAAAAGGGCCTGTTCCATCAAGAAACAGACCCCTTCCACACTCTCCCCTCCTTTTATATCTTTAAAAGAAAATGGCAATAAAGACTCCGGCGGCAATCGCGGAACCAATTACCCCAGATACATTTGGTGCTAAGGCATGGAAAAGGAGGTGGTTATCTTTGTCAATCTTCCGGGCAAATTGTTGTACGACCCGGGCTGAATCGGGAACAGCAGAAACACCGGCTGCGCCAATCAGAGGATTGATCTTTTCTTTGAGGAATAGATTCATGAACTTAGCAAATAGAAGGCCAAAAAATGTTGCTATAACAAAAGACAGGAACCCCAGAGCGAATATACCGAGCGCCTGAGGTGTGATAAAATTTTGAGCCTGGGTACTGGCACCAACACTGAAACATAATAGAATAGTCGCGATGTCAATCAAAGATGAGGAGGCTGTATCAGCCAATCTATCAGTCACACCACTTTCTTTCAGCAGATTACCGAGACAGAGCATGCCGATCAAGGTGATGGAGGCCGGAGCAATAAAAGCAGCGATCAAAGCAACAATAATTGGAAATAAAATGCGAGCCTTTTTACTGGCTTTTTTTGGTGGTGACATTTTAATCTTACGCTCTTCCTTTGTGGTTAATAGCTTCATGATCGGGGGCTGGATAACAGGAACAAGAGCCATATAAGAGTAGGCCGCAATTGCAATCGGCCCAAGAAGTTCCGGTGCCAATTGTGAGGATAAGAATATTGAAGTTGGACCATCGGCTCCGCCAATTATCCCAATAGCAGCAGCCTGTTCAGGCGAAAAGCCAATAGCAAGGGCCCCCATAAAGGTAGCAAAAATTCCAACTTGAGCAGCAGCTCCCAACAATACAGATTTTGGACTCGAAATAAGGGCGGAAAAATCAGTCAGTGCACCAATTCCCAGAAAAATAAGAGGAGGGAAAACTCCAGATTTAACTCCAAAATAAAGATAATAAAACACACTGCCTTCATCATATACACTGATTGGTAAACCGGCCATATAAGGAATATTGCCGACGATTACTCCAAATCCGATCGGCAATAAAAGAAGCGGCTCATATTTTTTAGCAATAGCCAGATAGATTAAAACAAAACCAACAAAGATCATAACAATATTGCCAATTTCAGCATTGGCAAATCCAGTTGTCCGTAATATTTTAGTCAATATTTCCATGAATTACACTCCATTAATCCAGAGTTATAAGAACAGCGCCCTCTTCTACCGAGTCGCCTTCTTTAACTTTGATTTCCTTGACAACGCCGGTCTCATTAGACTGAACATCGTTTTCCATTTTCATGGCCTCCAGAATGAGCACTTCCTGTCCGGCCTCAACTTCATCTCCAACCTGTACATTGATTTCCAGAATCAAGCCAGGCAGAGGAGCTTTGATCTGTTTTCCAATCACCTTTTTAGGCTTGCTGGCGCTTTTTTGTGATGAGCCGGTAGGCTTTGGTCGTTTTCGGGGCGGTCGTTTTTCTACTGCTTCTTCTAACCCCAGGTCTTCCAGAGAAACTGTGTATTCTTTGTCATTGACTGTCAAGACTGCTTTTTCAGCACTAAACTCGTTGATCTTGACCTTATAGGTTTTGCTGTTGATTTCAAGTTTAAGTTCTTTTGCTTTCATTATTGTTCCTATTTAGAAAATTTATTTTGAAAATTTATTGCTAGTTTTCCATGGTGATCGGGAATCTCCATGGCGAAAGGTTATTTCCTTCAGCATTTCTGTATAGTGAATTCTGCGATAAGTTTCAATAGCTGTGGCAATAACCGCCAATTCTTCATCCGGAATTTCTTCTACACTGGTAAATTTTTCCTTCTTTTTCTTCTTTTTTGGCCCTTTTTGCCTGGATTTTTCTTCAAAGCGGTTAAAATATTTATTAAAAAGGCTAATGACTACAGCAATAGCGACCAATCCCAAAAAAATGAAGAATATACCACTGAGAGTTATTCCAATACCATTATTTTCTATTATTCGCGATATCATATTGATTTCTCCTTTATAATGGTATATTACCGTGCTTTTTGGGAGGCAGATCGTCCCGTTTATTATTCAACATTTCCAGCGATTTGATCAATTTGTACCGGGTTAATTTGGGTTCGATGACCTCATCAATAATTCCTTTGGAAGCAGCGACATAGGGATTGGCAAATTTATCCCGATACTCTTTGATTTTTTCCTGCAATTTTTTGTCCGGATCATCGGCATCTTTGATTTCATGTCTGAAAATAATACCACTGGCACCTTTGGGGCCCATGACGGCTATCTCTGCTGACGGCCAGGCCAGACTCAGGTCGCCGCGTAAATTGCGGGAGTTCATGACACAGAAAGCACCGCCGTAGCCTTTGCGGGTAATGACTGTGATTTTGGGCACTGTAGCTTCTGCATAAGCATAGAGCAATTTTGCACCATGTTTGATAATACCCCTAAATTCCTGATCAGTACCGGGCATAAATCCAGGCACATCTTCGAAAGTGAGCAGAGGAATATTGAAAGCATCACAGAAACGAACGAATCGGGCGGCTTTGTTGGAAGCTTTAACATCAATAACACCAGCCAGACTTTTGGGTTGATTGGCAACCACACCGACTGAGCGGCCATTCAGCCGACCAAATCCAACGACCATATTTTTGGCATATAAAGGTTGGACCTCTAGAAATTCACCATTATCAAGAATACTATTTATAATTTTTTTCATATCATAGGCGCGATGGGGTTCATCCGGAATAATATAATTTAATTCCTCGTCAACTCGATCAACGGGGTCATCTGTATCTTTGATCTCAGGTTCTTCCGTATTATTCTGAGGCAGATAATCCATCAATTCTCGAATTCCATTAAACAAGGCCTTTTCATCATCAAAAGCAAAATGGGTTACACCGCTCTTGGTAGCATGAGTTACAGCGCCACCGAGTTCTTCTTTGGTAACGTCTTCATGGGTAACCGATTTGACAACTCGGGGACCGGTCAAAAACATATAAGATGTATTTTTGACCATGAAAATAAAATCAGTCAAGGCAGGCGAATACACTGCACCGCCGGCACAGGGGCCTACGATAGCGCTGATCTGAGGGACAACTCCTGAGTATAGAATATTATTGCGGAAAATATCAGTGTAGCCAGCCAGCGCATCTACACCTTCCTGAACCCGGGCTCCACCACTGTCATTGATTCCGATTAGCGGTGCACCATTTTTCGCTGATAATTCCTGAACTTTTACAATTTTTTCAGCCACAGTTTTGGATAAAGAACCACCCAGAACAGTAAAATCAAAAGAATACACAAAAACAAGCCGGCCATTTATACTGCCATAGCCAGTGACTACGCCATCGCCGAGAATTTTTTTCTTCTCCATGCCAAAATCCGAGCATTCGTGGGTTTTGAACATATCGATTTCTTCGAAACTATTCTCATCGAGCAGTAGATCAACACGTTCACGAGCCGTTAATTTGCCGCGCTCATGTTGCCTGTCAATTCTTTTTTTTCCACCGCCTAATTGGGCTTTTTCAATTTTTTCTTTTAATTCCAGTAATTTTCTTTCATTACTCATTTATTTTCTCCACCTAAAATTCTTTACCATTTATTTATTAGATTGGCAAATCTCTGTGAGCACTTTGCCGGTTGACCGGGGATGCATAAAAGCGATTTTAGTATTATGAGCTCCATCGCGAGGCTCCTTGTCGATCATTTTTATACCTTTGCCTGCGGCCTGCTCAATTTCCTTCTCAATATCATTACTTTCATAAGCAATATGGTGCATACCCTGACCTTTTTTGTCAATGAAACGGGCAATCGGGCTTTTTTCTGAAGTGGGCTCCAGCAGTTCTATGCGCACTTCCCCGACCTGAAACATAGCCACTTTGACTTTTTGATCGGGAACTTCTTCTGTGCCTTCAAATTTCAAATTTAATATATCACGATAAAAGGGAATTTGCTCTTCTAAAGATTTAACTGCGATACCAATATGATTAATTTTCGATATCATTCTTTTGTAGCTCCTTTATAAATGATTGGATCTTATCATTGATTAATTGATAGGGTCGAATCTGGCCATTATAGACTTGCTCCGACCATTTTTTTATTTCCTGATTAATATCAACATAATTGCTGAACTGTTCAACCATTTTGGCAGTCAAAATATTTTTGATTTCAGAAACCAGCCGTTTTTTGCGATTGGCCTTGAGTTGCTGATTGTTTTTGATTGTTTCCAGGTATTCATAAATGCTTTCATGAAGTTTCTGAATACCTTCGTCCAGATTAGCATTGGTCATAACAACTGGATTTCTTTCCGAGTTTTTGGTATCTTTTAAATTTAGTACGTATTCAACTTCAGCCTTGAGTTTATCGGCACCATGATGATCTTTTTTGTTGACAATAAAAATATCACCGATCTCCATTACACCGGCTTTGAGGGCCTGAATTTCATCACCCATGCCGGGAACCAGAACAAGCAGGACAATATCAGAAATTTCAATAATTTCAACTTCAGTCTGTCCAACTCCAATAGTTTCAATAATGATCACATCAAATCCGGCTGCATCAAAAACTTTAATAGCGTCAGAAGTAGCACCGGCGACTCCTCCCAGATGACCACGCGAGGCCATTGAGCGAATGAAGACATTGGGGTCTGTAGCGTGTCTTTGCATTCTGAGGCGGTCTCCCAGAATCGCACCACCTGAAAAAGGTGAGCTGGGATCAACTGCTATTACAGCGACCTTGTGGTCTTGAGCCCGCTCTCTTTTGATAAGTTTATCAACCAGAGTACTTTTGCCAGCGCCCGGCGGTCCGGTAACCCCCCAGACAACCGCGCTGCCGCAATTAGGATATAATTGATCAATCAAAGCCTCTTTGTCCCGGCCATCATTTTCCACAAGACTAATAGCCCGGGACACGGCTCTAATATTTCCATCAATTATTTTATCAAGCATTTGGTCGATCGAGATATTCTAACCTGTAGGTTTGAAATTTATTTTTTGGTATGTTCTTCGATAAACTCAACAACTTCATCAATCGGCGTGCCCGGAGTGAATACGGCTTTGATGCCTTTTTCTTTGAGTACAGGAATATCTTGTTCGGGAATCACGCCACCGCCAAAAACAGTTATATCTTCGGCCTCATTCTCCCGTAATAGTTCGACTATTTTGGGAAACAATTCATTGTGAGCACCGGATAAAAGGCTTAGACCGACAAAATCCACATCCTCCTGCAAAGCAGTTTGCACAATGCTTTCCGGTGTCTGTCGAATGCCAGTATAGATTACTTCGTAGCCGTGGTCTTTTAATGCCCGGGCAATATATTTTGCACCCCGGTCGTGACCATCCAGGCCGGGTTTCGCCATTAATATTCGTGTATTCTTTGCCATAATCTCCTCAGAATTATAAGACTATTGATTCTTGATATTCACCAAATTCATCGCGCATAACATCACAAATTTCACCCAGAGTTGCATAATTGCGGGCGGCTTCCAGAATATAGGGCATCAAATTGTCATCCGAAGCAGCTGCCTTTTCCAATTTTGCCAGACTATCTTGAACTTTTTTGCTGTCCCGCTCATTTTTCAATTTTTCCAGTTTATCTATCTGTTGATTGCGGAGTTCGGGATCAACTTTGAGAATGTCATCAGGCGGTTCTTCGTCAGTCTCATATTTATTAACGCCAACGACGACCCGCTCTTTTTCTTCAATTTCACGCTGATATTTATAGGCTGAATCCTGAATCTGTTTTTGAATGTAGCCTTTTTCAATAGCCTGGCCCATGCCACCCAGTTCTTCAATTTTATCCAGATATTGAAAAACTTCGTCTTCGATTTCATCAGTTAAATTTTCAATATAATAGGATCCAGCCAGAGGATCAACCGTATTGGTAACACCTGATTCTTCAGCAACAATCTGCTGGGTTCGCAGAGCAATCTGAACTGATTTTTCAGTAGGCAATCCCAGAGCTTCATCGCGAGAATTGGTATGCAAACTCTGCGTCCCTCCCAGAACGGCAGCCAGGGTCTGAATTGCAACTCGTACAATATTATTATTAGGTTGTTGCGCTGTTAAGGTGCTACCGCCGGTTTGGGTATGAAATCGAAGGCGCA
>JAIPJV010000069.1 GCA_021734005.1 Fidelibacterota bacterium | reverse complement strand
AAATAGAATAGCTCGGATTGTATCGGTTTCCTGTATAATAAATGGCTTGAAAGAATTGATTCCAGTGCCAGGCTAGAGAATGATCAGTCTCCTTTTGCAGTATACTTTCAAGAGCATCAATGGCGTGGTAGCCATCTTTAATTTCATCCCAAATGTCGGTTATAATATAGGCATCATAATTATTAGAAATATAGTGCAAAAATATGCCCAGAGAATACCAATAATTATAATCCCACATAGAATTGGAAGGGTAGGTCAAAAAATCATCAACATATTGCCAGTAGTCATTGATTTCAGGATAAGCAATCTCTTCAAACCAGACCGAAGACCATTCCAAAAAATAGGTGTCTCCGTATTCCATACCCGGAAGATCACCTGATTGGAAATAATTATATCCCAGTTGGACCATATGGAAAAATTCATGGGCTATAGTGACCCGCAAAGCCTCTAAGTTTCTAGTCGAATAGGCTGGATCATTATAATCATTGTCAATTTCCATATAAGAAATATAATCATATTCCCGGGATGTAGCCGTATTTTTGCTCTCAAGATAGGTCTGAGCATAATACTTTCCTGACCATTCAATTATATAAATATCAATCTGTTCTCCATCAATATTATCGACAGGAGGCGGTTGATAATTTAAACTATCAACTGAAAGGGAGTAAGCATGTTCAGCAGCACGACCCGCTTCAATTACATAACCGACAGAATCAACAGCATCGGTTCCAGATAAAGTATAATGAAATTTAAAATTCCCTTCAGGAGTGATATAGGTTTCCGGAAGGTCTCTTCTCTGCGCAGTTTCTCCGGCCTTCTTGAGGGAGAATAGTCGCACTAGATCATTTTTCTGGCTGTAGCTGGAATACATTTTTCGCTCGGCCTGTAAACCATTAAACAAAAATATGAGCAAAAAAATAGAGAGAAGCGGTTTTTCCATCTTACTTTTTCCTGAATCTCATTGAAATCGGTACTCCATTAAATCCAAA
Organism: Fidelibacterota bacterium; assembly: GCA_021734005.1. Lineage (GTDB taxonomy): Bacteria > Fidelibacterota > UBA2242 > UBA2242 > JAFGTP01 > JAIPHI01. The sequence continues at coordinate 7,865 of JAIPJV010000069.1, read as the reverse complement.
TTCATCACGCAATTTTCCTTCCAGAAAACGACGATAATTTTCTCCAATTGACTTAGGAAAATTGGAGAAGAAAACAAAGACAGGAGGAGCAGTATGAACCTGACTAATATATTTTATTTTTATATAGCGCCCCTTTTCAGCAGGTGGCGGAGTTCTCTCAATGATCTTTTCAAAATATTTATTGAGTTCCTTAGTTGGGACTGTTTTTTTGCGTTCATTGAATATTTCTATAGCTAGATCAAGAACATTTCGAATGCGGCGCCCATTTTTTGCAGAAATAAAAATGAAAGGATAGTACTTCAATTGTGAATAGAGCCCTACAGTTCTATCAAAATAATCCTGAGCAGTATTGACATCACCATTAATCAAATCCCATTTATTATAGGCGATTATCAGCCCTTTCCGATAGCGAATCACCGTGTTGACAATATTGGCATCCTGCCGGGTAAACCCCTGATAAGCATCAATAACCAGAACAGTCACATCGCAGCGCTGAATTGATTTATTAGCCCTGACTGTACTGTAGAATTCGACACCGTCATCAACTTTTTTCTTTTTGCGCAATCCAGCTGTATCGATCAGAGTTATTTCCTGGCCATCATAATCCAGATCAGTGTCAATTGCATCCCGGGTTGTGCCGGGAATATCAGTGACAATCGATTTTTCTATACCAAGCAGGGCATTAGTCAGTGAAGATTTCCCTGCATTGGGTTTCCCAATAATAGCCATATTGAGGCGTTTTTCATCTTCGTAATAGAGTTCAACGGGTAATTTTTCGATGACCATATCAAGAAGGTCGCCGACGCCCCGACCATTAATTGCAGAAACAGGAAAAGGTTCACCCAAACCGAGTTCATAAAATTCATAAGTATCATCGATATATTTTTGATTATCGCATTTATTGACTACCAGGAACATGGGTTTATTGCTTTTTCTTAATATCTGGGCGACATCTCTATCGATTCCAGTGATCGAATCTCGAACATCAACAACAAAAAGCAGTAAATCAGCCTCCTCAACAGCAACATTAGCCTGAGCGCGGGTGGCCTTATCGATTTTGTCATCAGAATAAGGCATATATCCACCAGTATCGATCAGGGAAAATTTGCGCCCGGCCCATTCAGCATCTTCGTAAACTCTATCACGGGTCACTCCAGGTACAGAATCAACAATAGATTTGCGATCCTCAATAATCCTGTTAAACAGAGTTGATTTTCCAACATTTGGCCGACCAACTATGGCCACAAGCGGTTTAATTTTTGACATAACTCATATTCTCCAATATATTTGTACCAGCAATAATGACTTTCGTTCCAATTATTTCCTCAATCTCATCCGGAGTAAGATCATCAAGCAATACACCATTATAATTTATACAGCGGGGCGGCAGAAAAACTGCATCATATTGGGAAGCCCGATCTGCGACCTGATCAATTATATCCTGTCCTGTTAAGAGTCCGCTGACTGTGACCGATTCTCCAAAAAAATTATTTTTGATCGGCAGAATATCCACATCCAGATTTTGCAATTTTTGCAGTTCTGGCAATACATATTCTCGGAGTACTTTACTGCCTAATACTCCAGATACCATTAAAGCCCGGATTGGTGATTGAATGGAATAATCTGATTTGTGAATATTCTCCAGCATCGCATCAACATTTTTTCGGGAAAGTCCAACGCCATTTTCTATCTGATAATATTCGGCATAATGTTCATCTTCCGGTAATTTTTCATCAGCAAGGAGATAGATTTCATCAGCAATATAAACAAAATTTTGACCTTCATTATTTCTGTATTCTTTTTGCCATTTTTTTTCTTTTTCAAGAACTTTTTCAGCCAGCTCTTTATCAACTGGATCAATATGAGGCAATCTTTTGCGATGTTTTGTCAGACCAACTGGAACAATGGCTACTGATTTTATTGAATTTTTAAAATTGTAGAGGTCTCTAATTGTTTTATCCAGAATTTTGCCGTCATTAACACCCGGAACCAGAACAATTTGGGTGTGCATTTCAATATTATGTTGATCAAGAAACTCCAGCTTTTTCAGAACTGGAATATAATCTTCAAATTGAAAAAGTTGCTTTCTGGCTTCAAGATCAGTGGCATGAATCGAAATATAAAGTGGTGATAACTTCTGCCTCGCAATTCTGTCCAGATCTTCCTGGCGGGCATCAGTCAGAGTTACAAAATTACCCTGCAAAAAGGAATAGCGATAATCTTCATCACAGACATAGATCTGCCTGCGCATTCCTGGTGGATTTTGCTTAATAAAACAGAAAATGCAATTATTTGAGCAAGTAGTCATATCATCTTTGTCAGGAGTAATGCCCAGAGCCCGGCCTTGCTCCTTTTCGATTTCTATTTCATAATTTTGCCCATCTTTCTGGAAAATTAAAACTAGCAGAGGTTCACTTTCATAATAATGAAGATCCAAAAAATCTTCGACAGGATTCCCATTAATCGAAAGAATTTTATCACCCTGTTCCAATCCCAGGTCTTCGGCTATGCTATTTTCTAAAACTTGCTTTATCTCAATCATATATTCACTTTTTTACACTTTTCATACTGAGCCCAATCCGTCCCCGCTCAGCATCAATAGAGAGCACTTCAACATCAACGACATCACCTACAGAAACAAAATCGGACGGATCTTTGACAAATTGATTGGCTAGTTCGCTAATATGAACCAGTCCGTCATGTTTGACACCAATATCTACAAAAGCGCCAAAATCGACAACATTCCGAACTGTTCCTTTTAATATCATTCCTTCTTCCAGGTCGTCAATTGATAAAACTTTTTGGCTTAGAATTGGTTTAGGCAGATTATCTCTAGGATCCAGGCCGGGTTTTTTCAGATTTTTGATAATGTCCCGAAGAGTAGGTTCACCAATGTCCAGTTTTTTTGCCAGTTCTCTAACTGACATTTCACTTTGCTTTATCTTCTTATCAATTATCTTCCCACCCAGTTTGACATTTCCGATATCAAATCTATCCAGAAGTTTTTCGGTAACCTGATAGGATTCAGGATGGATAAAAGTGTTATCAAAAGGATTGTCAGATTCTGGTACGCGCAGAAATCCGGCTGCCTGTTCAAAAGTTTTTACTCCAATTCCCCGCACCTGATTTAATTCTTCCCGATTCTGGAATTGGCCTTTTTCCTCCCGATATTTGACAATATTACTTGCTGATCGAGTGGTCAGGCCGGATACATGGCGCAGCAATGCTGACGAGGCCGTATTTAAATTGACACCAACACTATTGACACAATCTTCTACAACATTGCGTAATTCCTGCTGGAGATTTTTTTGGTTAACATCATGTTGATATTGCCCCACCCCAATATGTTTGGGATTAATTTTAACCAGTTCTGCCAGAGGGTCCAGCAAACGGCGGGCAATAGAAATATTCCCCCGCATACTTGCTTCCAGATCAGGAAATTCCTTGCGGGCCAAAGGCGAGGCTGAATAGACGGAAGCTCCGGCTTCATTAACAATTATATAACCAAGATTCTCTTTTCTAAGGTCCTTTAATAAATCAGCAACAAGTTGTTCAGTTTCTCTACTGGCAGTTCCATTTCCAATTGCAATGGAATTTACATTGTGTTTTTCTATCAATTCAGCCAAAATCCCGAGGGCTTCTTCACGCTGTTTTTGGGGAGGATGAGGATAGATAGTTTTGCCTTCCAGATATTTTCCTGTTTTATCAATTACAGCGACTTTGCAGCCGGAGCGAAATCCGGGATCAATTCCCATGATAATTTTATCTTTCAAAGGAGGCTGAAGGAGCAGATTTTTGAGATTTTCTGAGAATACATTAATGGCCTTATTTTCTGCTTTTTCATCAAGATGACTCCTGATTTCACGCTCAATAGCCGGAGCAATCAAACGCTTGTAGCCATCTTCTATCGCCTCTTCAAAATGTTCTGTAAATATCGATTTTTTATCTCTAATATATTTATTTTTTATGGTATCAATTATATAATCAATATCCACATCAATTTTCACTCTTAAAAAATCTTCATTTTCACCACGATTAATGGCCAGAATTCGATGGGAAGGAATTTTACTAACCGGTTCACTGTAATCATTATAAACTTCATACTTACCCTGAGGATGCTCTTTTTTGCCAGTGGAATTCACATATCCATTTTCAAAAGAATATTCCCTTATTTCTTTGCGCAGGTCAGCATCGTCGGAAATTTTTTCCGCCACAATATCGCAGGCACCTTGAAGAGCATCATCTGAGCTTTCAACACCTTTTTCCTTATCAATGAACTTAGCAGCATATTCCTGCGGTTCTCCTGTGTGAGTTTTTTGCAGTAGGATTAAATTGGCGAGTGGTTCGAGACCTTTTTTGCGGGCTTTTTGTCCTCTAGTTCTTCTCTTCGGACGATATGGCCGATAAATATCATCAAGTTCCTGAAGCGTTTTGGCGGCTTTGATCTTTTCTTTTAATTCGGGAGTAAGTTTATCCTGTTCATCAATTTTTTCGATAACCTTTTCCCGTTTTTCCTCCAAATTGCGTTTGCTTTCAACTGCTTTTTGGATTTTGCGAATCTCGGTTTCATTTAGCTGTCCAGTCTTTTCTTTCCTATAACGGGAGATAAAAGGAACAGTATTATCATTATCCAGAAGGTCCATCAAGTTTTTGACCTGTTTGAACTTAAAATCCAGTTTTTGGGCTACAAATTTAAAAATTTCCTGTGAATCCATTCTTACCTACCTGTTTCATTTTTCAATTCTCATAAATAACAAGGGGAAAGTTAATAAAAAATATGATAAAAATAATCCTTAATTATATATAAAGACTCAAAATATTTTTGTCTCTTTTATCATCTTTGCTAACTTCACTTTACACATTACTAACCAGTTCAATTCTAAAATAGCAAACACCTAAAATAATCAGTGCAAATTTCATGCTAAAAGATAATTTTCTAGGATTCTGATTAATTAGATTAAATACTGACCAGCCCCGTTACAATATCTATTCATAAAAAAACCTTTACAAACTTCAATGATTTATATTATATTACCAGATAGGATAGAAACTAGTAGGCGAGGGTTTCTTTCCTTAATATTTATTGTTATTAACAAAATTTTTAATCGTTTTTTCGAAACTGGTATAACCAGTTTATTGAGTATTTAGATTGATACAGAAAGTGTTGTTAATTTTAAATATAAGGGGAATGATCATGAAAATTCTAAAAACTTTTGTCGTGGTTGTAATGATTGTCAGTATGGCTCTGGCCGGGGGTCTGGTTACAAACACTAATCAGAGTGCTTATTATGTACGGACTCTTAACAGAAACGCTTCCACAGGTATTGATGCTGCCTATTTCAATCCGGCTGGTATCATGAAAATGGACAATGGCCTCCACGCCTATCTTAGTAACCAATCAATTTTTCAGCTGAAATCCATAGAAGCTAATTATGGATTGAATATGAATCGGAGTGAATTTGAAGGCGATGTCAAGGCCTGGTTATTTCCGAACTTTTACATGGCATTGAAGAAAGACCAGTGGGCTGTTTCAGCTGCTGCCATGCCGATCGGCGGTGGTGGAAGTGCTGTTTATGATGATGGCGTGCCTTCTTTTGAGCAGGGAATTGCGCAAATAGTTCCCTTGTTCCAGCAAAACGGAATGTCTGTTACCGATTATAAATATAATGTAAGTTTTGAAGGATCTTCCATATATCTAGGTTTTCAATCCGGAGTTTCTTATAAATTAAATGAACAGCTTTCATTGTATGCTGGCGCCCGCTACGTTTCTGCTTCCAATGCTTACGAAGGTTATCTGAAAGATATAAAATTCAATTTTGGTGGTGGTGAGGACTTTATGCTGGGAACTGATTATTTTTACGGGCTTCAGTCACAACTCAATACTGGTGGTGAAAATTTACAAAGCTTGATCAGTGCCGATGCCGGAGGCTATACTCTTTCTCAGCTGGTAAGTTCAGGACAACTTACCGAGGCTCAGGCCACCCAGATAAAAAGTGGGCTTATCCAGGCAGGAGTTCCTGAAACTCAAGTAGATAATATGGATGTCTCTACTTTGCAATCAACCTATTACACTCTTGCTGAAGAAATGGGCGATTATGGCATGATGTTAGAAGACAAAAATCTTGATGCTACCCGTTATGGCTATGGATTCACAGGAATTTTTGGGGTGAACTACTCACCAAATGAAGATCTCAACATTGGTATTCGATACGAGACTATAACAAAATTAACAATGGAAAATGATACAAAAACCAATACAACCGGTCGTCCGGAATTTGAAGATGGCGTAGAAATTGGTTCTGATATGCCGGCTCTTCTGGCAGTTGGAGTATCCTATCAGATGACTCCCCAGATCAGACTTGAATCCAGTCTAAATTATTACTTTTCTACTAATGTTGACTGGGATGGTCGGGAAGACAATCTTGATAATGGTATGGAAGCCGGCCTGGCTCTGGAATATTCACTTAATGATAAGCTATGTTTGAGTGGTGGCTATTTATTCGCTGGTACAGCCGCAACTCCTAAATATCGCAGTGACTTAGATTATGGTCTTGATTCCCATACAGTTGGATTTGGTCTTGGTTATAAATTAACCGAAAATTTCAAACTGGACCTTGGTGCTCTAAACACATTCTATATTGAAGGCGAAAATAGTGATGAATCTGAAATTTATAATAAAACAACTCTTGACTATTCACTCGGTGTTGGATATAGTTTCTAATATATTTCACATAAAACGGTCTTCAAAGATTGTTTGAAAGCCTTTAAAAAAACTCCCGGTCTTGCGGCTGGGAGTTTTTTTATTTATTGTTTCATGAAAAATTCAAAATTTAATTTGAAATCTTTGTAACTCTTTGGTAACATTTAAATACCGTTTCAAAATATCATATTTTTCTTAATTCTTTACCGGCTTTATTGGTTACGATCGATATTTGTAAAATATAACAAAGAGGTGCAAAAATGAAAAAATTACTATCATCATTTTTAATTATACTGGTCACAGTGACATTAGCTCAGGACTTTGATGTGCAAATGATTGACTCCACTCGGGCGGTTTTGGAAACACCGGAGTCAGTTAATTTTGATCCAGTTCGAGATTATCTTTTTGTTTCCAACATTGGTGCCAATCCATCAGCAAAAGACGGAAAAGGATTTATATCCATTATTGATAAAAAAGGCAATATAGTTGAGAAAAAATGGGTAACTGGTTTAAATGCTCCTAAAGGGGCTGGCATTCACGGAAATATTTTATATGTAACCGATATTGATAGAATTGTGGGCATAAATATTGACTCAGCCAAAGTTGAGGAAACATATTCCTGTTCACAGGCTGAGTTTTTAAATGATCTGGCTATTGATCCTAATGGTGTGATCTATTTTTCTGATTCCTCACCTGAAAATAGCATTGTCTATCGCCTCAAAAATAGAAAAATTGAAAAATGGTTACATGGAGAACAGGTATCCCAGCCCAATGGTTTATTAATCCATGCTGGATTTCTCTATTTTGGCAATTCTGGTGATCAAAAAATCAAACGCGCCAACCTGGAAACAGGACAAATAGAAATGGTCGCTAAAACAGGAACAGGAATTGATGGATTGAAAATTGACCACCAGGGCAACTTTATTATTTCTAACTGGCGGGGGCAAACCACTTTAATCACACCTGAAGGCAATCAAAAAGTCTTGCTCAATACTACTCAAGAAGGTATCAATGCAGCCGATCTGGAATATATTCCAGCAGAAAGGCTCCTGTTCATACCCACTTTCCATGACGATCGGGTCATGATCTACAAAATTAATTATTAATTTCATGACAACCTTTTTGATCAACTCCTGTCAAATAATTACAAAAATTGATAAGGAGA
>JAIPJV010000068.1 GCA_021734005.1 Fidelibacterota bacterium | reverse complement strand
AGACAACAGTATAAAGAGATTATAAATTCAATGGATCAATACTCAACAGAGATGAATGATTTTTATAAAGATGCTAATGAGAACCCTATGATGTCAGGGCTTACGGCATTATCCGATGGTTCAGAGAATTTTCAATCTGATAAATTATCTAAAGACGAAAGATATGGTTCTTTACAATCATATGATCCAGAAGATGATTTAGAAGATAAGACTATAAAACACAGTGGTCTTATAGAAGAAGAATTAACAGCTGCACAAAAACAGAGAATGATGGAAAGATTAGGATCTAGAAACTCTTTAGATTATATGGCTTCTTCTGTTATAGGTGCTAAAGACCATCAAGTGTTACAAAAACTTGGAATTTCTGACTTAAAAGAAATGGAAGATCTAGATAAATATGATATGTATTCTCTAGAGAACGTTTTATCAGAATCGGGTGCTGCTTCATGGCAGGATGATGCTATGAATAAAGCTAAGCAAGTTACTAATAAGATAGGTTCTATAGATCAACGTTCAGTTAAAGATTCTATTAATGATATGGGTGCTAGAATAAATGATATATCCTCAGAAGACACTGAAGATGCTTTTACTTCTTTAATGGATGCTGCGATGCCTGCAATGGGTGGTGCAGCAGTTGGTAGTGCTTTTGGACCGATAGGATTAGCAGCAGGTGCGATAGGTGCTGGTATGTTATCACAGTCTGAAAGAATTAAAGCCAATATCTTTGGTGAGGAAAATAAAGAAAAAACATTTACTAGAAACTTAGGTGAAACCTTCCTAGGAAAAGAAAGAACTGACAGAATAGCTACCAGTATCGAGGAAGGATTTAAAGCATTTAAAGAAAGTGTAGTATACCCAGCTGCAAAGTGGGTATCTTCTGTGTTCGGTGGAATTTTTTCTTTCTTTGGAGATATATTTAATCCACAAGGTGAACAGCTAAATCAACCACAGGGTAATTTAGATCCAAATATGACTGACCAAGAAATGATCGATAATCAACAGGGTCAGTTTGGTCAAGGTATTGGTGGGGTTGAACCTGCTGGTTATGTGATGGATGCTAGAAGAAGGGTTGCTAGCTATAGACCAAGAGATATGAGTCGGTCCACTTATGGTCAAGGTATGTTAGATAATAAACCTGATAGACCAGGAGACAAACCATCATCTCCCCCAAATAAATTTGGTAAAGGAGTTTACTTTTTCTCACAGACAGATAATGAATATAAAGATTTATCTTTTGCTGATTCATCTGTTAGTGAATCTGGTTGTGGTCTGATGTCAGCTGCTATGGCTGTATCAAATATTTTAGATAATGAAATATCTCCAAGAGACTTAATGGATATATCTAAAAAATATAAAGTAGAAAAAGACGGTATTTCATTTGGATTCTTTAAAGAAGTGGCTTCAAGATTTAATATACCATTTTCTATGTATGAGAAAGGAAACATATCTACAAAGGCATTAGAAAATACAATCGATTCAGGACATATGGTTGTATCATTATATGAAGATAACTCTGGAAGCCTTCATTATATATTAGTAAGAAAAGGTGGGGGAGATTTCTTTTTTGTAGATGATCCAATTCGTGGTAAAGGAATTAGAAAAGCAAAGGAATTAATCTATGCTAAATCTAAAGCCTTTATGGTATTTTATAATGAAGCTGATTCTAAATCTAGAGAAGATGATTCAAATATACAAAGAATACCTAATGCAGAGGTTCAATCTGATTCTCTTACAGCACAGGCTATTAAAGATGGTCAGGCTAATGTAGGTTCAGCTCAAGCTAGTGAAGTTAAAGTAAATAGAAGTTCATCTTCTAAAGTTCAATCTGATGTCTCCTCAACTGTTGTAAATATTGATGACAGTCAATCAAGGAGAATAGTAAATGAGCTAGTTAATATTAGAGAAGATGGATTAAATGGTGTAGCTTGGAATACAGAAAAGATTAAAAGAATCTTGGTAAGAGAATATGGAGATCTAGATATGGGTGAAAATGCTATCGCTACAAATCGTCTAACTAGATTCTCTGGGTATATTTCTCAAAGATTAGATGAGATGTTAGATTTAGTTAAATTACCTTTCCAAAAAGTAGGTGAAGCTTTTGGTGATTTAGGAAGATGGTTTATGGAACTTCAACCTGTGCAGAAATTGAGAAACTTAGTTAACTGGATTGGTGATGGTATTGTAAACTTTAAAGACTTCGTTAAAGAAACTATTCCTATGCTAGCTAGAGAAGGAAAGGAATTACTATATAAGATAGTTGATACTACAGGTGAAATTACTAAAGAAGGGTTTGAAGCTGCTAAGTATATAACATCTGAAGCTATTGATGTTGCTGAAAAGTTAACCATAGCTGGTATTGATTTAGCTAAAGATATAGGACAAAACATTGGTCCTGCTTTACATGCAGCTATGGAAAAAACTGTTGAACTTACTGGTGATATGATTGAAGGTGGAAAAACAGTTGTACAGGATTTATATTCTGCAACTAAAACACTTGGTGGTTGGTTAGGTGAGAACTTAATGAACCTCGGTGGATCTGCTATGGATTTATTAGGTGGAGGTTTTGATGCTTTAACTACAAAGCTTGGAATTAAACAGGTACAGAACTCTACTATCCTAACAGATATTAAAGATACTGCTATCCAATCATTAATAGATGCTCAAAAGTTAAGAGAGGTATATGTAACTGGTGGACATTTAGATACAGTTGGTAAGATAGTAAATAATAATGTATTCAACAGAATAACTGATAGTTTTTCTGGTGGGTTTAGCACAACCGATGTTTCAGGTGGAGGTCCTGGATCTTTAAAAGACAAAGCAAAAGAATATGGATCTAAAGCTTTATCAGGTGCTAAAGATGTAGCTTCATTTACTGGTCAGAAGTTAAAAGATGGAGTAAACTTCTTTAATTATAATAAAAAATTAAGAAGTGATATGAACTTGTATAATGTAGATCATGTATCTCAGGAAGATCCTATCTATGAGGATACATATATATCTGGATATGAATTTGACGATATTGGTTGTGGACCAGCAGTATTAAAAATGGTGTTACAATCTGAAGGTCGTGACGTTCCTATGTCTAAATTATCAAGACTTGCAGAACCTTATACTGATATGAATGGTGTTAGTTTAAAATACATTATTAACACTTTGAAAAATTACGGTATAGGTGGAAATGTAATTAATGACAATATACCTGAGACTATAGAACAGGCACCGATTGGTAAGAAATTTGTGTTACATACTAATCCGATATTCTCAAGTGGACATTATATACTGGTTATTAGAGACAATTCCGGTGTGAAAGTATTTGATCCTTTAGATTCAGATCCTAAGATAGTTGGTGTTAAAAACCCACTTATTACAAGAGCATCAGTTGCCTTTGTTGTAGAGAGTGCAAAAGCTAATACTGTAGATCAGAAAACATTGAAAAGACAAAACTCTACATTAACACAAATGACCAGTGATATTAAAAATGAAATGTCTGGTATGATAAGAGGTTCTGGACCTGATGGTGAAGCTGAAAAATCTATGAATGATAATTATAAAGAAAACTATGTCTCAAGATCTCTAACTCCCAGTATGAAAACTAATAATAGATCTCTTTCTGATAAAGAACATACTAGTTTAACTATATCTATGCAACAGCTATCATATATTGAAATTATAAAAGATGTTTTATTAGATTGGTTTGAGCACGGTATATATATGGTTGGGGATGTAGAACAGAAAGATTATTTAGAACAGATTGCATCTCAAGATAATGAAGCAACATCTATGCAAAAAGAAACTGCTCAAGCAACTAAAAGAATGTCAGAAAATATGGGTCTACTAAATGAAGGTATTAAAAAGATGGTAGACCAAACCGATTTTGGAAGGACATTAAAAACATTTGCTAAATCTAAATTATTTGAAATAGCTATGCCTAAATATCAAGCATTCAGAAATCAATGGGTGTGGGTAGCTGGTGGAGATTTAGATAAAGTTAAAGAAATTGGAACCATAACAGAAGGTGGACTATTTAATAATATTGGTAATTTAATAGATACTATTAAATCCAATACAATATCCAAAGCCACAGAAGTCGGATCTAATTTTATGAGTGAAAGATTTGGATTCGTTGGAGATTGGATTGGTGATAAATTAGATAAATTATCTGAAGATGTTAAAAAGGAAGAAAAGAAACAGGTTGGTATGACAGTTGATATAGCTACAGATAATCAAAAACCTATACCTGTAGACATCGCTGGAATACATGAATCAGAACCCATGTATGTACAAGTTGTAAACGATAGTGTAAACACTCATGTTCTAGGTGGAGTCCTAGATGGTGTTGGTGTAGTTGGTTCTATTTCAGCTGAAGACTTTGCTGAGGCAGAAACCGATTCTCAAAGTTATTATGAATCAACATCTGAAAAGGACTCTTATTCTGGAGTTGGGTTTGATGATTTTACAAATGAAGAAAGAGCACAACATGAACAGGAATCTGAATATGAAAATGAAGAACAACAGACAAGTGAATTAGTTAGAATATCTGGTTTACTTGCAGCACCAGAAGATAAAGGAGGAACAAAGAAAGAATCCTCTGGTGGTATGTTTGATTCAATGAAATCCACCATAGCCGATGTAGCAAGTTATTTTGGTATCGGTATGGGTGGAGCTGCCGGTGGAGCCGCTGGTGGTGGATTGATGTCTTCAATATTCGGTGGAACTGCTGGTGCAGGTGGTGCTGGCATAATGGGAACATTATCTACAGTTGCTACTGCAATAGCTCCTATAGCAGGTGGATTAATGGGTATTGCCGATATGTTCCGTGGTTGGGGTAATGCCGAAGAATGGTTTGAAGGTTCTGGTGAAGATGTAGGTTTCCTAGAGAAAATGAACTCAGCTAAAGGTGCTCTATTAGGTGGTGCTGGAGATGGTATGTCTAATATTATCTTTAATGCACTTAAATGGGGTATGACAGCTATGCCATTTGGATCTATAGTTCCAGTAGGTGGAAACTTAGCTGCCTTTGGAATAGGTTCAGTTATTGGTGGAGGTTTAGGTGCTATTGGTGGAGAAAGAATTGCTAATGCACTCAATGCAGTATCAGATGCTACTGTTGGTTTAGCTCATCATGTTACAGATAACCTATTAGGTGATACAGAAGAAGGTGAAGAAAGAGATCTAGGTAGTTTATTTTCTAGATGGTATAATATGGACGGTATCCGTGGAGCTATGGTTGGTGGAATAGCAGGTACTTTAATAACACCCGGTATCGGTACAGTTTTAGGTGCAGGCTTAGGTGCTTTTGGTCCTAAAAGAATAGTGGATACGTTAATGTCTAATATTAAAACTATGAAAAAAGCAGCAAGTTGGATAGGTGAAAAATTATCTGGAATCTTTGGATCACAAAAAACTCATGCAGCAGAACTACCTGATGATGTCGATTTAGAAAACTACGATGAATCACAGTTGGATTTAGATTCTGATTCAGAAACCAAAGGTCTAGTTAAAGGTGCTAGTTTAGGTTATAAAATAGCTGGTGGTCTTGGATCTGTTATTGGTGCTGGACTCGGAGCTGCTAAATCAGGTATAGTTAAATCAGTTAGTTTTGTCGGTGATAAATTATCTGGTGCTGGCAAATGGATCGGAGATAAACTCGGTGGTATTAAAGATAAAGCTGTAGGTGCAACTAAATGGGGATGGGATAAATTTAAAAACCTGTCTGGAATCAAAGGTTCTATAGCTGGATTTGTAATGGGTTCATTGTTACCTCCACCTATATCTCCATTAAGTTCTGTACTTGGTGCAGCTATTGGAGCAGTAGGACCAGCTAAGGTATTAAATAAACTAATGAGTCCAATTGACACTTTAACTGATGCTGGTGAATATGTATCTAATAAGTTCTCCAACATTAAGGAATATGCTAGTGATAAATATAATTCAGCTAAGGATTCATTTATCAATGGTGTAAATAAACTTCCATTTATAGATATAACCGAGGGTGAAGGTATTTCTGAAATAGGAACAGAAGATAAAGGTTTTTCAGAATCTATTAAATCCTATGTTATGGATAAATTCACTGGATTAAAACAGTATGCTAGTGAGAAATATGATAATGTTAAACAATCGATGATCGATAAATTAAATATTATTCCTTTCGTTGATATATCCGAAAGTGAAAGTATAAGTGAAATCGGTACAGGTGATCAATCCTTTGTAGATTCACTAAAAAATTATGTACTAGATGAATTTGGTGGATTAAAAACTTATGTATCAGACAAATATGAAGGTGTAAAACAATCAATGATTGATAAGTTAAACCTATTACCATTCGTGGATATATCAGAAGGTGAAAGTATTAATGAAGTAGGAAATGAGGATATGTCTTTAACTGATTCATTAAAATCATATATATCTGATAAATTTATGGGTATAAAAGATTATACTGTGGATAAATATGAATCAGCAAAATCATCTATGATAGATAAAATAAACACCATTCCTTTCGTTGATATATCCGAAAGTGAAAGTATAAGTGAAGCTGGAATAGATGAAGAACCATTTCATGTATCTATGAAAAACTATGTGTATGGAATATTTGAGGGTATGAAACAATATTCAGTTGAACAGTATGAATCAATTAAATCTTCTATGGTTAATAAGTTAAATAAAATACCATTTGTGAATATAGATGGTGAAGGTAATATAATCGAAGAAGATGAAATTGATAAAAAGGTAGATACTGTTAAAAATATTCCTTCTATTATTAATGAAGAGTTTAATAATATAATAGGAGATATCAAAAATACAATAACATCGATACCTGGAATGATAACTGATTTCCTTAAAGAAAAGGTTAAAGGTATGTTACCAGATTTTCCTGATCTACCAGATATAGATTTATCTCCTGGTAATATTATTAATAAGGGAAAAGATACAATGGGTAACATATGGGATAGAGGAATGAATTTCTTTACTAATGATAATAGTGCTGATACAACATCATCTGCATCATCTTCTGAGAGTAAAGGTTCTATGTTAAATCCTTTAAATTGGTTCTCTGGAAATGGTCCAGGTAGTGATCATGTATATCAAGGTGCAAGTGAATATTCTGATATAGATATTAATGGAAGAAGTTTCTCTAAAGCAGGATGTGGACCAGCTGCTGTCAAGACAGCTTTATCCAATTCAGGTATTAATTTACCAACTAGGATGTTAGCTAAAAAAGCAGCTTCATATTCTACAGATAAAGGAATAGGATTTTCATTTGTAGAGGATATTATGAGTTCTAATAATATTAAAGGTCACACTATAGATAGGAATATTCCTCAGGTTGTTAGAAGACTATCTAATGGTGACCAGATGGTATTACTTACTGAAAATAAATCAGGTGGTGGACATTATGTAACTATATCTAAAGAGAATGGAAGTTTATATTTACATGATCCACTTAAAAGAGGACCTGAGAAAATAAGTTATAATCATTCTGCTGTACAAAATGCTACAAGAGGATACTACCTATCTCCCAACGCTGGAATGAGATCACAAACTAAATCTACAATAGATAATATTAAAGATATAGATATAGATCCTGTAACTGGTATTAATAGAGATACTGTAGTATCAAGAGAAGAGGTTATAGCTGATAATGATCTACAGAGAATGAGAGAGATTAGAAATAAAATAAATAAGATAGAAACAGTAAAAGAAGAAATAGTTGAATACAGAAAAGCATCATCTAATATAGATACAGATGAACTACAAGACGTAGTTTCAATGATGATAAAAAATAATAATAAAGGTGTAGAAGATAGGTTAGATGGATTGATTGAACAGGTTGAATCTCTAACCCAAGCTATGCTTACAGTTGGAACTGTATTAACTTCCGGTGTAGAACAAAATGGTGAGAATACCGGTGGTGACAATAATGCAGAACATGGAAATAGACAAGCTAGAAACAGAATACAGAATCTCTTAAATCAAATAGGAAGATCCAGTGGTGGAGACTCAAGATATAATGATAACTTCCTTAAAGAGATTATGGCTATTTCACAAGGGATGGGATAATTACCATCCCCTTTTCTTTTTTTTTTTAATTTAAAGGAGGTGTAAAGTAGATGGGTCTTTTTTCATTAATAGACGATTCGAAATCTGATGAAGAAAATGGACAGGTACAACTTGATCATTGGTATGAAACTATGGCTGAACAGTTGGATCCAGATAGTGAAGCTAAAATAAATCTTCAGGGTCTTATAGGTTCACCACCTGTATTCAGTGATAATGCAGATGTCAGAACAGGTAAAGATAATTATGGTAGTGAATATGTGAGACGATTTATTGAAGATGGAAACTTTGTGGCAATAGAAGCCGGAAGACCAAATATGCAACTAAAGAAAAACACTGTATCTGAATCTGAGGGTGACGAAGGTAATTCATCTAGTGTGGTAAAAAGATTATTGAATACATTACAAGACAGTGATGGGCAATTATTTACTTTTGAAACAGATATGGGTAATTACTGGGAAGATGTTCAGAAGATTGCAGGTATGACAGCGACACTACTTGATATAGAAGATATAGTTGAGAGTATGGGTTTATCCGGAACCGATCCAGAAGGTGGTGATGAAAGAGGAATACATGCCTTTGATTGGAGTAAATTTCGATCTGAATATTTGAGAGATTTTGCAAGTGATGGAAAAAATAATTGGAATTTTGTTACTTTTTATAATGATGGTATTATTGAAACTGGTGAAAGTATATCACATACAGTAGGACCAACATCTATAGAAAGAAATATTAATAACAATATAGTTACAAATAATTCTGCTGCTAATGCAGCTGGTGAATATGCTTTATTAACAGGTCA
>JAIPJV010000067.1 GCA_021734005.1 Fidelibacterota bacterium | reverse complement strand
GACCTAGAATTTTGACTTCAGCGTCCACAACAAACCATTTTTTTTCTATCTCATCTTTCTTGGGAAAATATGTATCAAACATTTTCTCTGCCTATTTACTTATTCCAACTTAAAAAAAGCGTGAAAATTTACAATCCATTCTTTTTGATATCAAGTTATTAAATTAAATTTTTACTATATTTCTATGACTTTGCTGCCAATAACTACTTTTTTGACCCTGCCGTTCAATTCGCGGCCAATAAAAGGGGTGTTTGAAGAACGGGAATAAATACTTTTTTTATTGAAGACCCACCATTCATCAGGACTGAAAATTGTAAATTCAGCTTTTTCACCTTTCTGAAAACAGGGCAGCTTTTTGTTGATTATGTCAGCAGGTTTTATAGTTAGCTTTTTGATCACCTCCATTAATGGCATTTCTTCTTTATGTAACAGTTGAGTAAGAACAAGTCCCAGAGCACTCTCCAGTCCGATCATGCCATTGGCGGCAAGGTCAAGTGATGTTTCCTTTTTGTTATATGTATGGGGAGCATGATCTGTAGCAATTGCATCAATAGTACCATCTTTTAAACCTTCAATCAGGGCCTCTTTGTCATCCTCAGATCTCAAAGGAGGAGCAACTTTTCCCAGTGTATTAAAGGAACGCATATATTCGTCAGTTAAAGTTATGTGATGGGGAGTGACTTCGGCAGTGACTTTTACGCCTTTTTCTTTGGCTTTTCTGATCAATTCAACTGATCCTTTGGTAGTGACATGAGGAATGTGAAGCCGTGCGCCGGTAAATTCAGCAATCCTGAGATCTCGATAGATCATAATTTCCTCAGCCATAGCCGGATTACCAGGTAAACCAGTCGAAGTTGAAACACTTCCTTCATTGATCAAACCATCATTTTTGAGATCCTGATCTTCTGAATGATTAAGGATGGGCATATCGACAATTTTCGAATATTCGAGGGCATTACGCATCATTTGGGCGCTTTCAACGGGATTTCCATCATCAGAAAAAGCCACTGCACCGGTTTTAGCCAGTTCTGCAAATTCAGTCAGTTGTTCTCCTTTGCGATCTTTTGTTATTGAGGCAATGGGCATTACTTTTACATCCAGATTCCGGGCTTTGTTGATGATGAATTGAACGGACTCTTGTGTTGAAATAGATGGCGTGGTATTCGGCATGCAGCAAATTCTGGTAAAACCACCAGCCAAAGCAGCCCGGGCTCCACTGGCTATTGTCTCTGCATCTTCCTGACCGGGCTCCCGCAGGTGAGTATGCAGATCAACGAAACCAGGTGATATTTTTAATCCTTTCACATCGATAATTTTTATCTCACCATCTTCTTTAATATCCTTACCAATTTTTTTGATCCTGCCTTTTTCTATGAGTATATCTTTCTTTTCAATACTGTCATTGTAGGGATCGACAATTTCACCGCCTTTAAGTAGGAATTCTCCTTGAATATTTTTCTTTTGCATATTTTATCTCCGCCTATTTTTAAATTAATTACCAGATAATAGAAATAGCACAGCCATTCGAATAGCGACTCCATTCAGAACCTGATCAAGAATAATAGCGTTTTCGCCATCAGCTATTTCAGAGTCAATTTCTACCTGACGATTCATAGGACCGGGGTGCATAATTGTGATCGGTTTTTTTAATTTTTCAAGACGGTCTCTGGTAATTCCAAAAGTCTGCCGATATTCTCTCAAACTAGGTATCAAGCCTTTTCCCTGGCGTTCATTTTGAATTCTGAGAACATTGACTGCATCGGCAAATTCTAAAGCCTCGTTTATGTCATAGGTTACTTCAACTCCAAGAGAATCTACTTCAGCTGGTAAAAAAGTTGGAGGAGCACATAGCATAACATTAGCGCCCATGGTTTTTAGTCCGTATATATTAGAGAGAGCAACCCGGGAATGTTTAATATCCCCAACAATGGTAATATTGAGATCTTCAAGTTTTCCGAATTTCTCTTTTATCGACATCATATCCAGGAGGGCTTGAGTTGGATGTTCGTGAGTTCCGTCACCGGCATTAATTATTACTGCATCAACAAAATCTCCCAGCATTTTTACAGAGCCGGGAGTGGGATGGCGCATTACAACAACGTCCATTTTCATGGCAAATAGGTTTTGGATTGTATCCTTCAGACTTTCGCCTTTTTTCAGACTACTGGATGCGGCCGAAAAATTAACTGTATCTGCGGAAAGCCTCTTCTCTGCCAGAGCAAAAGAATTTTTGGTTCTGGTAGAAGGTTCAAAAAACAGATTGACAACAGTTGTACCTTTCAAAGTGGGAACTTTTTTTACTGGCCTTTCAAGTACTTCCCGAAAAGAAAAAGCGGTATCCAGGATTTGATCGATATCCGCTTTTGGGACACCCTCCAGGCCATATAAATTATCGATACTTAAACTCATTGGTCTATCCCCTTTTAATGGATTTTTGGATTTTGCTTTTGCTTAAGTTTTCTCATCTATTCCGTATCTTGGTCATTTGCTTCAACCAACAAAATTTCATCTTTACTGTCTATTTCTTTGACTCTTACCCGAATTTCTTCATTGGACGCGGTTTTGAATTCTTTGCCGATAAAATTGGGCATAATGGGCATTTCTCTGTGTCCACGATCAATGAGCACAGCTAGTTTAATCGAGGCTGGCCTTCCCAGATCAGTGATAGCGTCAAGCGCAGCCCGTATGGTACGACCAGTATAAATAACGTCATCAACCAAAATGAGCTTCTTCCTGGCTACATCAAAGGGGATTTCTGTGACTTTTACTCTGGGGAGTTTGTTTTTATTGCGAAAATCATCTCTGTACATTACTACATCGAGGATTCCTACGGGAATTTCTTTTTTTTCAATTCTTTCAATTTCTTTGGAAATGCGTTTGGCCAGATATTCACCCCGGGTACGAATTCCCACTATTGCAAGGTCTTCAATTCCCTTACACTTTTCGATAATTTCATGGGAAAGACGAGTGAGCATTCTATTGAGGGTTTTTGAGTCAGCAACAGTCTTCTTGGTTATGAAATTCATTCATTCTCCTTTCAAAGAGATAGAATCTCTTGAATTAAACAAAATTATGTCAGTAGCTGAGAGTAAATTTAATACAAAGGAAATCTAAATTCCATGTATTTATTGCAGTGTTTTTTAGTAATAAAAAAATTAGTTTTGGTATCGGGAGGCTGATTTCAGAGATTGAATTATTGATTCAGAAGCTCTTTAGCCTGGGCCTTTGCTGATTCTGTTATCTCTTTTCCACCGATTAATGTGGCAATCTCATTGACCTTCTCTTGATCATCGAGACGATATATATTTGTTCTATTTCTGTTATTTTTGGTAATTTTTCTTACAGCCAGGTGATCATCGCCCAGGCCTGCAATCTGTCCTAGATGGGTGATGCAAAGAATTTGGTGTGAGCGGGATAATTTTTTGACTTCCTCGCCGACAATTCGACCTATTTTTCCTGATATTCCGGTATCAATTTCATCAAATATTAAAATAGGGACTCGATCTTTTTCAGCCAAAATAGATTTGATAGCTAGCATTATTCGGGAAACTTCACCACCGGAAACGATATTTGTAAGGGGCATAAGAGGCTCACCAGGATTTGTGCTGATCAAAAATCTAATTCTATCAATGCCTTTTTCATCAGCGTTATAATTTTTATCATCAATCAGGGCCAAGCCATTCTCAGATTCAATTTGTTTTATTTCTACCTTGAACCTGGCACCTTTGATTCCCAATCGATCCAGAACTTTTTCAAGCTCATTCTCAAATGTTTGAGCGTATTCTTCTCTTTTTTCAGATAATTCCAGCGCCTTTTGGCTATATTCCTGGCGGGCTTTTTCAATCCGTTTTTCTACTTTTTCAATCTCAAATTTAATACCTTCATCCCGGTTGAGTTCTTCCTTAATTTTATCACGATAATCGAGCACTTCATCCAGATCTACGCCATATTTTTTCATCAACCTTTCCAGATTGTAGAGCCTTTCACTAATATTATCAAGCCGGTTGGGATCAACATCAATATCGTCAGCAAAATCAGAAAGGCTTGAGGAAATATCCTGCAGAAGAAATTTTACATCGGAAAGCTGCTCCAGATATTCATCAAAATCATCCTGGATCTGATTTAATTCATCGAGTTTGTCAATTGCTTCATCAAGATTGTTGTAGAAACTGCTTTCGCTTTCATAAAGCTGGCCGACCAAACCGCTGGATAATTTGTATATTTTCTCAGAATTTTCCAGCAGATTTTTTTCTTTTTTGAGTTTTTCGTATTCTCCTCGCTCAGGCCCCACTTTTTTGATCTCATCATATTGAAACTGCCACAGGTCTTTCTTATCCTGAAGAGTTTTATGTTTTTCTTCCAGAAGTTTTTTCTTTTCAACAAGGTTATCCAGCTTTTGCCAGCTTTGTTGAACCTGATTTAGCAATTTGGTATAATTACCATAACTATCAAGATAGGGGAGATGGTTATCTTCCTTTAAAAGAGCCTGGTGATGATGCTGGCCATGTAGATCAATCAAATAATTACCAGGGGCTTTAAGGTCACCGATATTTACACTTTGGCCATTGATCCAGGCTCTAGAGTGCCCGGATTGATAAAGCTTCCTTTTAATGGAGATGTGATGATCGGATCCAATTTCGTTATCATCAAAAAATTCCTGGACCCGGGAATTATCATCGAGTTTGATGTCACATTCTATTAAGGCACTTTTGCTTCCTGAACGAATCATGGAAATATCAGCCTGTTCACCCAGAGTTAAATTCAAGGCGTTGATAATGATTGATTTACCAGCACCTGTTTCACCGGTTATTACTGTAAAACCGGGTTTGAACTCGATTTCCAGTTCTTCAATAATAGCAAAATTTTTAATATATAACCTAGTCAATCGGGTCATAACTCAACCATTTAATATTTTTTAGTTTATTGTATAAATAGATGCCTAAAAATGAGCCACCAGCATCGGCAAACCAGTCGAAAATCGAGGACTTACGACCATTAACAAAAAATTGATGAAATTCATCAATAGCTCCGTACATTAGTCCAATCGAGACAGAAATCAGAAATAAATTTCTGTAAATTGTTTCCTTGCTCGAAGTACTCAGCGCAAGGGTAACAGAAAAGGTGTAAACAGCATATTCTATAATATGAATAATTTTATCATAGGATAGAATTTGGGTATCTGGTAATTTATCCAGAGAAAAGGATGAAACTAAAAAAATTAAAATTGTTAGAATAATTGCCGGAGATCGTAATAAATATTTTTTCAATGTTTCAACTCATCGTATTGCTTTAAGATTTCGGGAATGTATTTCAAAAGATCACCTGCGATCAGACCGCGAAAACCGAGATGATTGACTGCTTCATCTGCGGCTGCGCCGTGGACTGAGACTGCGCTGGCGGTGGCATCAAAAGGATCCAGCCCTTGAGCAACAAGAGCTGCTATGATTCCAGTTAATACATCACCTGTTCCACCAGTGGCCAACCCAGGGTTACCAGTGGCATTAACTGTTGCTGTTCCTTCAGGTGAAAAAGTGATTGTATGGGGGCCTTTCAAAACAAGAATACAACCGTATTTCTGAGCAAAATCCCGTCCAAAATCAATTATATTTTCTTTAATTTCATCCACGGATTCACCTGTAATAAAGGATAATTCTCCAATATGAGGCGTTAATATTGGAGAATCAAGTTTTTTTATAAGGTCGAGATTGTCCTTGAAAATTTTGAGGCCATCAGCATCAATTACAAATGGTTTTTGAGCCGTATTTAGCAATTCAATGCCAAAATCCATGACTTCTTTTTTGTCAGATACACCAGGCCCAAAAACAATTGTATTGCTCCAGTCAATTTTTTCGCGACTGGATTCCAGGCTGGTTTTGCAAAAAGTATGTTTTTCCGACTCTTTTACAGGAAAAGACAAACCTTCAGTCAATTTGATTTCCATAATAGTATTCAAGCTGGCAGGAATAGCGCTAATAACCAGACCGGCTCCACTCCGCTGGGCTGCCCGGGAAACCAGAACTGCTGCCCCGGTCATTCCCGGCGAGCCGCAGTAACAGAGAACTTTACCCATTCGGTGTTTGTAAACATCAAAAGCAATTTTGGGTAGAAATTTTTTGAGATCCTCTTTTTTGAAAAGATAGGTTTCGTAATCAAGAATATCATAACTTTCCTGAGGATATTTTAGATCACCAACAATGACTTTCCCGCTATAATCAGGCCCATCATTATAAAGCAATCCTCTTTTCAAAAATCCCATAGTGATCGTTTTGACAGCTTTGACTGCTTTCCCACCTTTTAGGCCGGTATCTCCGTTGATCCCTGAAGGAATATCAACTGAAAGCACAGGACGATTGGAATTATTGATCATATCTATAAGATCTGCATACAGGCCACGTACATCGCCTTTTAAGCCGGTCCCCAAAAGAGCATCGATGATCAGATCGCTACCGTGGAGATCCTGAATATTTTCCAGGTCTTCGGCCTTCTTTAAAAAATTGATGCTCTGATTATCATCTTTAATTTTGTTATAATAGTAGAGAGCATCTCCACTAATTTTATCTTCAGTTCCTACAATCCAGACGTGAACATGGGCACCCCAGTCGCTCAATTCTCCTGCAGCCACAAAACCATCGCCACCATTATTACCTGTTCCACAAAATATTTCAATCCGGCTACCAGGAACATGGTTCAACAAATTTTTGGCTTTCATAGCCACATATCCGCCGGCTTTTTTCATTAACTCTTTTCCGGAATAACCTAGTTCGCCCATAGTGTAATCGTCAACTGCCTGGGCCTCCTTATTTGATAATATATATTCTTTCATATTTTCTCCATAATTGCGGTTGCCATTGCCAGATTCTTGATGTGGGAGATAGAAACTTCTAGGGTATACTTTTCATCTAATTGATAATGGCTGTTTTTTAATATTTTTACTTCTGGTTTCCCATTAGGAGCATTGTAGATTTCAAAAATGCGAAAAGGTATTGTCTCCAAATCGGGATGCATGCTCATAATGGCCTTTTTTAATGCCTCTTTAGCTGCAAATCTTCCTGCAAAATGTTGTTCGGGAGTAGCCTTATTGCTACAATATTCTATCTCACTGCTGGTGAATATTTTTTCCCTGAATTTTGAAGTGCGTTGCATTGCTCTTTTGATTCTGTCAACTTCAATAATGTCTGTTCCGACTGTTACCATATCTCCTCAAAACTATTAGAAATTCAAAGACTGTTATTAAGGTAATAAGAAAATTTTAATCTGTCAATATTTATATTAGCAGGTAATTAAAATTCTATTTGGCCGGAAAATTACCTGGCATATCCTTCAGAAACCTTGCCAATTAAGGTCTGACTTTTATTAAGAAAGCAGCTGATTTAGCAAATTTATCAGAATAGCATGAACTCGAAGTCGCCCGAAAGTAGAGAGAAGCATTTCTATTTCTGTCCTCTGCTTCTATTTCGCCATTTACAGATTTGGTTTTTGAACCCGATCTTTTATAAAGAGGTTGGGGGCGTTTTTCATCATTCTTCATATCTGATGCACTTTGATAAAGTATCAGATCAGCTCCTATTTTTTTTGCGTGCACAACGAGAACTGAAACTCTGGTTTCCCGCTCTGTTCGCTCAATTAATTCAAATCCCTTTGATTTAATTAAATGCACATCTCGATCTACATTATAGGATTTCATTACATAGGGCTCCGGATTTTTTCGGTAAGCTACCAATATTTTCAATTGTATATCGCGGTGTTTGGGAACAATTAAATAAAATAATAGCCAGACTGATGAAGATTAATTTTTTCATTATTTTTTCTTTCTGCTCGATGTCTAACTATCCTAAAATCGAAAATTATCTGTTTGAAATTATAGCAAAATCACATTGTCTATCAACCGGGTCTCGCCAAACCAGACAGCAACTGCTGCAAAACAACCGGGTTTGATTTTTCTGACGGATTTTAGCATTGTATCTTCAACAATTTCTACATATTCGATATCAGAGTGTTCCACAGAATCGATTTTTTCATAGATAAATTTTTTAATATCTCCTGCTGAACGCTCACCTTTTTCTACCAATTTTTTGGCTTCTGTAAGAGCCTGATAAATTATAGGAGCTTGCTCACGTTCTTCCTCGTTCAAATAGACATTACGGGAACTTTTAGCCAGTCCATCCTCTTCTCTGATAATATCTCCGAGCACAATTTCGACAGGAAAATTGAGATCAGCTACCATGCGCTTGATAATAATGGCTTGCTGATGATCTTTCTGGCCAAAAACAGCCAGATCAGGATTAATAATATTGAATAATTTACTGACAATTGTAGTCACGCCGCGAAAATGATTTTCTCTGGTCGCACCGCACAGCAAGTTGGAAAGTTCGGTATTTTTAACATATGTGCAAAAATTAGGAGGATACATTTCATCTGCATCGGGATAAAAAATGTAATTTACACCCCGTTCCTCTGCCAGCGATTCATCCCTTTCAATATCACGGGGGTAGCGATCCAGGTCTTCATCAGGTCCAAATTGAGTAGGATTAACAAATAGGCTTACCACAACAATATCTGATTTCTGGCGGGCAATATCCATAAGTGAAAGATGACCTTCATGAAAATATCCCATGGTAGGAACGAAACCTATAACCTGGTCATTGCGCCTATGCTTTTTGAGAACTCCCCTCATCTCTGGAATATTTTTTATGATCTCCATTTTACAACCTTTCTGATCTTTATATTGATATCAATCCATCCAAACATCCATTCATCCACTCAATACGACTCTTCCTCTGAAGGATAATCTCCAACTTTCACGTCCTGAGCATAATTTTTCACTGCCTTTTTTACCTGACCGGCCAGATCAGCATATTTTTTCAGGAATTTAGGATTGAACTTTTCATTGAGTCCCAGCATATCATAGGAAACCAGA
>JAIPJV010000066.1 GCA_021734005.1 Fidelibacterota bacterium | reverse complement strand
ACTGAGCCCCGGACACCCCAAAATTTTATTCGCATAGCATCTCTTCATTTAATAGGTTTGCAGGTTTTTTGATAATTAACCAGAATAAATATGAAACTTTTCACTATCCACCACATAAAAATTATTGAAATTTAATATAGCTATTTCGATCAAAACTTTCAATAAAAACTTTTGATTATTTCATTTAAAGTGTAATTTATCACATATTAACCTGATTTTTTGGTTGTATTATTCAAATTTTTGCCTGTAATACTAGATAAATTAGATAAAAAATTAATATCTACTTCAGGTTATGAAAATTGTAATTCTGTTATTTGAATATGTACTAAATTATAGTTGAGATTTCCTTTTATTAATCAAGGAAACCAAGATGGGCTGGATAAAAGATAAAATTATTAATCAGGAGTCAGAATCTGGCAAAATCGGATTGGCTTTGGGTGGCGGTGCTGCGCTTGGTCTATCCCATATTGGCTGTCTCAAAGCCTTTGAAGAAGCAGGAATCAAACCGGCTGTAATTTCAGGAACAAGTGCCGGTGCAATTATTGGCGGAATGTACAGCTGTGGTATGGAAATATCAGAAATTGAAGATATTGCCCTCTCCATTGATCGCATTAAAACAATAAACTTACTCTCCCCATCTATTCAGAGAGGCGCTCTAATAAAAGATGATAACATCCTGGAATTTTTCAGAAAACATATTGGTGATCATTACATAGAAGATCTTGAGATTCCTTTTGTGGCCGTTAGTGTGGATATTGAAAATGGAGAAATTGTTTATATTAACAAAGGTAGTTTGGTTGGTGCTATTCGCGCCAGTATTTCTATCCCGGGAATTTTCCCACCTTTTCCTGCCAATGGCCGCCTGCTTGTAGATGGAGGTTTACGTTCGAACCTTCCCCTGGAAGTATTAAAAAACTATGATCTTGACAAAATTTTCGGAATAAATGTTCTCAAGAATTCTAACATTAATATGGAAAGCAGTTACGACAGTATTGAGCTGGATACTGAACCTATTCAGAAAAAAGATGGTAATATTATTGAAAAAGTCAGCAAGATGATGAAAGGCGAAAAAAAGCCAACAAAACCTCATTTTCCGCCTTTATTAAAGTCTCTTTTTAATTCTTTGCAGATCATGCTTGCTGAAACCAGTCAAAGGGAAATAGAAATTGTTAAACCCGATCTGATCATAGATATCGACGTTTCCCGCTTTAAATTATGGGAATTCTGGGAAGCAAAAGAAATGATCGAAATCGGTTATCAAACAACAAAAGAAAAGTTGCAAAATAACGAAATAATAGACATATTGTAATCTAAAGCGAAGGAGTATTGTAATGGATAGAAGAGGGTTTTTGAAGACTATTGGTGCAGGATTATCATTAAGTGCAGTAGGCTGGGGCTTTGATAAAGATAGCAAGGTAAAAAAAGAGGTCAATAGACCTGACATGGTTGCCGTGAGAAACGGTGAACCAGTTCAAATGTATAAACGTGCTATTAAAGAAATGGGTGGTATTGAAAAATATGTAAGCGAAGGTCAAACTGTTCTGATAAAGCCTAATATTGGTTGGGCTCGCACCCCTGATACAGGCGCAGATACAAATCCTGATCTGGTCGCTGAAGTTGTTAAAGAGTGTTTGGATGCCGGTGCTAAAAAAGTCTATGTTTTTGACCACACCTGTAATAACTGGAAAGAATGTTATGATCTGAGCGGAATCAAAACCAAAGCATCGGAAGCTGGTGCTGAAGTTGTACCCGGAAATTCTGAAAGCTACTTTTCTGAAGTAGAAATTCCTCAGGCCAAAACACTCAAGAAAACTAAAGTTCATGACATTCTACTTGATAGTGATGTCTTCATCAACATTCCGGTTATCAAACATCATGGTTCCACAAAACTGACCAATGCTATGAAAAATATGATGGGCGTTGTCTGGGATCGTGGTTATTATCATCGCAATGGGCTACATAGATGTATAACTGACTTTTGCTATTTCAGAAAGCCGGATCTGAACATTGCTGATGGATATCGGGTTACTTTGGATAATGGTCCTCAAAGAGCAAGGCCCGAAGATATTGAGGATAAAAAGATGCTTCTCATGTCAGAAGATATTGTAGCCATTGACGCTGCTGCAGCCCAGATCATCGGTATCAAACCTGAGGCTGTTGAACATATTCAATATGGCTATGAAGCCAATTTGGGGGAAATGGACTTGAACAAAGTAAACATCAAAAAAATAGCAGTATAATTCATTTTGAACAGGTGAAAAATGGAAAATCCCTTCTGGAAGTGTTTCAATTTTGACAAAAAGTCAAAAGAGAATGAACTGGTTAGTATCATTAAAGAAGTGCCTATTTTTGAAAATCTTCCCAATAAAGCCCTCAATGAAATAGCCAAAATTGTCTATCACCGGGAATATAAAGAGGGCGAGATTATCTTCCACAAAGGTGACCCTGGTCTGGGAATGTACATAATTACCAGTGGCCAGGTGGATATTGTGGAAGACAAAGACGGAAAGATTCTTCGAAAATATGCCACTTTAAAGGCTCATTCCTTTTTAGGCGAGATGGCTCTTCTGGATGAAAAGCCCCGCTCAGCAACCGCTATTGTCAAAGAAGAGTGCGAGGCGCTCGGATTTTTTCGCCCCGATTTAATGGATATGTTGCAAAAAAAGCCTAAAACCGGCAACATTATTCTATACAATCTCGCCAGGGTAATTGGCGAACGGCTGCGGCAGACAAATTCTGAATTAATCAGACTCCAAACCAGGCTCGATAATGGATAAAAATTCCTATGATTTATCTAAAAACATTCAGAATGCACTCTGGAAAATTTTTCTGACAATTCTGGGAATTGTGGCCCTCATCTTTATCTTTCCTCATGTTCGCAGTATTTTGATGATGCTGATCATTGCTTCGATTTTTGCTGCAATTTTGACTCCAGTTGTTAATTTTCTGGAAAGGCAGGGCGTTCATCAATCGCTGGCAATTTTAATTAACATCTTAATTGTGCTTGGGCTAATTGTCCTGGCTATTAGCAGAGTCATACCTGCTTTGATTGCCACTGTAGAGACCCTTTCTTCGGCTCTACAATCAGAATATATTACCAATTTTGAGCAATACATCCATAAAATTCTACCTGAATCAATTGATGCAGGGCAGATTTCAACCCGGATCGTAAATCAGCTCAATAGCCTGGTAGTCAATATAATATCCGGGCTGGGTTCTTTTCTGAAGAGTGTCGGATCAATATTTGCTACTATTGCTATTATCCCACTATTCACCTTCTTTCTGCTCAAAGACCAGAGGAAAATCGTTCAAAGTCTTGTTGATAAGATTCCTAACAAATACTTTGAGCTCAGTCTCAATATAATTTATAAAACAGGAAAAAAGATCAGTCAATATCTGGTTGGTAAAATTATTCAGTCAGCCATTGTTGCCGCTCTGACAATAATTGGGTTATTGATTGTCAACCTGGTTTTTGATAATCCTGTTCCACCTTTTATTTTGATTGGAATAATTGCCGGACTTTTTAATATGATTCCTTATGTTGGACCTGTTGCCGGTGCTATTCCGGCTCTGGTTATCGCAGCCTTAAACGTTCAAACCAATGTGATAACCGTTCTGATCTGGATTGCTATTACCTTTTTCATAATTCAAACTCTAGATGCCTCCGTGATCGCGCCTCTTGTTGTCTCCAAGAGTGTTAACCTGCATCCGATTACAGTCGTTGCCGTGATTTTGATCGGTGGAAAACTGGCCGGAATCCTGGGAATGTTTCTGGCGGTACCGGCTGCAGGAATTATCAAAGTTATCATCACCCAGGTCAGCTGGGGATTAAAAGCCTATCACCTTCAAGATATTCAGTCGCCTAATTCTTCGCGACTAAATACCTGAGCAGAAAATATTTTTATTTCAGTATCTTGATCCTGCCAGGCTGTTGTAGGTAGACCTGCTTTTCTGCAGGTATGCTGTAAAAATGTTTTCCTGTCCCAGCCCTGATCTGTAGCCACTTGAGGCAAGAGCAGACCCTGCTGAAAGCCTTTTTTGATAATGATTCCATGCTTGCCAACTTTGATTTCCTCAATATCATCAATTTCATGAGGCACCGTTAAAACTGAAACTTCCACAGTAATATCGGGCAGCTCATCTTCTTCTACAGGTGGAAAACGAGGATCCTTTAAGGACGCTGAGACAGCCATTTCCTTGACAGCTTTCCAGAGAGGCTTAATTGGCTGGACATAACCGATACAGCCGCGCAGATTTCCATTTTTTTCCAGAGTTACAAAAGCACCACGATCCTGCCTGGTAATCTCGGGAATATTCTCAGGATCGGGTTTGGACTCATTTTTGACTGCTGCCCGCATAGTTTTCTCTGCTAAATCCAGCAGAAAGACCTTCTCCTCATGATTAAGCTGACTTCTTGCCTCATTATTCATATTTTTATCCTCTTGTGTTTTATTTGAGTTAACTTGCTTTTCTATCGTAACTGCTGCAGAGAGATAACCAACTACCCGGGATTTATCTCCATCTTGAATATCACCACTGTTGGCATATTCAAGAACATCAATTTTTTCGGCTCCTGCTTTTTTAGTTGCCAGTAGCATTGTGGTAATTGGAGCAGCACCACAGGCTTCATATTTGCGATCCCGAATGCCTTTATAAAAATGTTTTGGATCAAATTTTTCCAGAGCTGTGATTAATTTTTGATCAATTTTTTCAGCTTCCTGATAGGAATGATAATGGGACAGATCGCTGGAGGCAACTATCAGAATATTATCATTTTTTAGCATATCGCCCAGAATATTTCCCAGATCCTTAATAACATTATAATCAAGGGTACCGATTACTATGGGAATTATTTTTTGATCAGGTTTAATGGTCTGGAGAAAAGGGATTTCCACTTCCACAGCATGTTCTCCCCTGCCAAAAGAATTCGATTCATGGCCATTACTGGATAATTTTATCCGATCGCTCTTATTGGCAATTTCCCGGGCTCTATCCCGATCAATTTTTACCTTTCCCAGTGGAGTTTTGTAAAATTCACCTTTATAAATAGAAGCAAAAGAAAAAGAATGGGTATGCGATGGAGCGATAATAACCACAGTGGAATAATCATAGTTTCTAACTTCATTGAAGCTAATAGCTGCAATTCTTCCACTATAAACATAACCGGCATGAGGAGCAATTATTCCAAGAGGTTTGCCATCCAATTTTGCCTGTCCTGCTTTCTGAAGATAATGCTGGCAGGCCCGACGTAATTTTGATGCAGACCCTGAATAAAAACGACCAGCTGCAACCGGTTCTCTGGTCTGAGCCTGTAAAACAGGCAGTATCAAAAGAATAGTTATAATAATATATGGATAAATTTTACGATTAAACAGCATAATAATATCCTCTTCTTTATTTCCAAACTCCGGGAATGGCATGGCCACATTCCGGGCACTGCCCATCTTCTAATTTATTATTGCGAATGAAGAATCCCTGCCTGGAGATCACCTCTGTTCCACATTCGGAGCAATACGTATTTTCACCCTTATGCCGGGGAACATTGCCAACATAGGGATAATTAATCCCTTCCTGTCGGGCAATTTCATAAGCATTATCAAGAGTTTTGAGAGGTGTAGGAGGCAGATTTTTCATTTTATAAGAAGGATGAAAGCGGGTGAAGTGTAAAGGTACATCAGGGCCTAAATTCTCTACTATCCAGCCACACATTTCTTTGATTTCATCCATATCGTCATTGTGAGTTGGTATTACAAGGTAAACAATTTCAAGCCAGGTGCCACTTTCTTTGATAGTTTGCAAAGTCCTCAGAACAGGATCCAAACGGCCGGAAACCAATTCCCGATAAAAATCATTAGAAAAACTTTTTAGATCAATCTTGATCCCATCTAGAACTCCGCACAATTTTTGGAGCGGTTCTTTTTCAATGAACCCGGCCGAGATCATTACACTTTTTATATCTGATTCTTGTTTGGAGACATCATGCATATATTCATAAAATATAGTAGGTTCACTATAGGTGAAAGCAATTATGGGCGAATTGTATTTATTAGCAGTGGCTACTAATCTGTCGGGGCTTACATATTGGGTGGAAATTTCATCAGGTTTGGCCTGTGATATTGTCCAGTTCTGGCAAAATTTACAGTGGAGATTGCAGCCGGGTGTGGCTACTGAAATCGCATTCTTTCCGGGCATAAAATGATAGAGCGGCTTCTTTTCAATAGGATCATTATTGAGCGAACAAAGTCGGCCGTAAACCAGTGTATTGAGTTTTCCATTTTTGTTGACTCGAACTCCACAAGCTCCAATTCTTCCATCTCTCAAACGGCATCTATTAGGACAGAGTGTACACTCCACAACTCCATTGCCAAGAGAATTGTAATACTGGGCTTCTCTTATATAGGGTTTACTGGAATTGAATATTGAGGCGCTCAAAGTACTGGAAGCCAGAGCCGAACCGCCAATTAATTTTATGAAATCTCTTCGGGATAATGTCATCTTGATTACCCCCTTTTACTATTACTATCTTTAAAAAAATAACCTTTAATAGGTAGTAAAGCAAGGTCAATATTGATATTTATCAGGACAAAATTAATATAAAAATAAGAAAGTGGAATATTCGATAACAGCGGCGAATTCCAACCATTAACCCAAAAGAAGAACTACATGGTTTCCAGGCAAGATTCGAGACTAAGATTGTCTGGATCAGAAATGAATCGGAACATTTTATAAATTATAATTCCAAAGAGCTCCTAATAATTCATCTATTGCACATTTTTACTTGAAGACAATCGGTATTTATATCTAAATTATCATGTACCAATAGAATTGATTAACAGGAAATAAGATGGAAAAAATTAAACAGGTCATAATAATTCATTATACATTGCCGCCGGTTATTGGCGGAGTTGAAAAAATGCTGGAGCCGCTGGCCGAACAATTAGCCCAAAATAATTTTATTGTCACATTTTTGGCAGGTAAAGGCAATCTCAATAGCCAGAAAATCAAGACCTCATTGATTCCTGAACTTGATCCCGGCCACACAAAAATAGCAGGTATGCAAAAACAGATTGAATCCGGTTCGATTCCCGAACATTTCGAATCGAAAGTGGATGAGATTGAGAGGAAAATAGAAACAAAAATTGGATATATCAAAAATGTGGTGATCCATAATATGATGTCCATGCCTCATAATCTGGCTGCGACTCAGGCCTTGTGGAATTTTATGCAGAAATATCCTGATAAAAATTATTATATCTGGACTCATGATCTGGCCTGGAAAATGGAATCTTATCAAGAACAGTTGTTTGAGCGCCGCCCCTGGTCGTTGCTAAAAGAACCGGTGCCTCATGGGCAATATATCACAGTTTCGGAATCCCGCCAAAATCAAATTGTGGACCTACTGGGCATTTCAAAAAGCAAAATCAAAGTAGTTCCCAATGTTATCAAATTCCCTGATTTTCTGCATTTCAATGAATCAACATCCCAGGTTGTCAAGCAGCTCTCTCTTTACAACCGATTCCCGGTCATTATGCTTCCTGTTCGACTTTTGCCTCGAAAAAATATACCGCGGGCTGTCAAAATATTGAGCAAATTAAAAGATTATTATCCCGATTTTGTTGCTATTATTACCGGGGATATACCTTCTGATAATCCTCAGGGAAAAGAATGCTATGACCGCATTATAAAAATAATTGAAGAAAATCGGATTCAGGAAAATATAATTTTTCTGCATAATGTTTTTAAAAAAATCGGTGTTGATCCGGGGAAAAATCCCGTTATTGTCAGAGATCTTTATTTCCTGTCTCATCTGGTTCTATATTTGAGTAGTGATGAAGGATTTGGAATTCCAATTCTGGAATCCGCTGTTTCCCGTACTCCAATTGTTCTTTCTGATATTAAAGTTTTCCAGGATATTGCTGGAAATAATGTCAATTATTTGCCTGCAAAACTTTCTGATTCTGAAGCTGCTGAAGAATTACATGAGATACTGATGGAAAAATCTGAGTATCTGCAATTGAATCGGGAAGTGGCCCGGCGATACAACTGGGAATTCTGGTGGGACCGTCATCTCAAAGATATTTTTAATTAGTCAGCATTTTTTTAAGTAAAGTTTAGAGGAGGAATCATGTCTAAAAAATATCTATTAATTGTTGTTCTTGCCCTTCCTTATCTATTTCTTTTGTGTTCTCCTGAAAATGAAAAAGAAGGTGGTAAAATGGACTCAAGCAAAATTATAAAACTACCAGAGCCAGTCAATGAAAGTGATGTCTCGGTTGAGGAGGCTTTGAAAAACCGGCGCTCAATCCGTTCCTATCAGGATAAAGAACTTAAACTTGAGCATCTTTCCCAAATCCTCTGGTCATCTTATGGAATTACAAAATCTATGGAATCAGGGCCTGATTTTTTGCGAGGCGGTTTACGGACGGCTCCTTCAGCTGGGGCTCGTTACCCTCTTGAAATATATGCAGTCTGCGGAAATGTTTCCGATCTTGCGGCTGGAATTTATAAATATGATTCCAAAGAGCACACTTTGAAATTGCTACAATCCGGTGATCAGCGGTCTGAACTAAGTGAGGCAGCCTATGGTCAGAGCTTTATTGCAAAGGCTCCTGCCAGTTTATTTTACTCGGCTGTCTATGAAAGAACTACCAGCAAATATGGCCAACGCGGTCGGGAAAGATATGTTTGTATGGATCTGGGGCATTCTGCTGAGAATGTCTATTTGCAGGCCTATAGTTTGGGCATCGGCACATGTGCGGTTGGTGCTTTTTCTGATCAAGATGTCAGTAAGGTTATGCAGATTCCTGAACAAGAAACACCGCTGTACATCATGCCTTTAGGATATATTGAATCTCAAAAGTAAGTAACAAAATTTATTGGTTGGATAAATTATATTCGGCTAAAATAACAAGAAGCGACGTG
>JAIPJV010000065.1 GCA_021734005.1 Fidelibacterota bacterium | reverse complement strand
ATCACAGGAAAGAATAACTGAAGAATTGGTCAAAATCATAACTGCCAGAAGAAAACCTTCCCATGGATTCAAATTACTGGACAAAAGTGGACTATTGTCTATTATTTTGCCAGATATTGAAAATTTGAAAGGTGTAGATCAGAAAGGTGAATATCACCATAAAGATGTCTATTATCATACAATGCAGGTTCTCGATAATATTGCTGAAGAAACCCGGGATTTTAAATTAAGATTCACTGCTCTGGTGCATGATATTGCCAAACCGCAAACCAAAGAATTCAAAGAAGGTAAAGGCTGGACATTTTATGGGCATGAACTACTCGGACCCAAGATGATAAAAAGGCTGACCCGCCAATTAAAATTGCCTAATAAGGTGCGGGATTATGCCATGAAATTGACCAGATTGCATTTGCGGCCTATCGCCCTGGCCAAAGATACGGTCACCGACAGTGCTGTTCGAAGATTACTTGTCGAAGTAGAGGATGACCTGGAAGATCTTATGACTTTATGCCGGGCTGATATTACTTCGTCCAATCCTGACCGTGTAGAACGCTATTTGAATAATTTTAAGAGAGTCGAGGAATTTATAGCAGAAGTTCGTGAAAGGGATAAATTGCGCAAATTTCAATCACCGGTCAGAGGCGATGAGATCATGGACTATTTTGACCTGGAACCTGGCCCTGCTGTTGGATTCATTAAAAATAAAATTGAAGATGCTATCCTGGATGGAGAGATACCCAACGAATATGAAGCTGCTTATCAATACATGGAAAACAATTCGAATCAATTTGAGCAAGAAATATCGAAAAAATTTAAATAACATGACAACTTTTTGAATTGGATTTAATCAAAAGAGAAGGAAGAAAAGATGAATACTTTAAATGAAGTAAAGGAAGTTGGTTTGTTAAGTAAAATTATATCAATATTTTGGGAACCCTCAAAGACTTTTAAGTCCATTTCACAAAAGACCCATTGGTGGGATGTGGTTATTCCTATTTTATTGATAACTATTGTGACCTGGATCACAATTCCCTACATTGCTCCTGTTAGCACTGAAATGGCCAAAGACAGAATCCAGAAAAGTGAAAGACTCAACGAAACTCAAAAAGAACAAGCCCTGGAAAATATAGAAAACCAAAATCCTGTCTTCCGTTATGTTATGCCGCCAATATCAAATCTTATCATGATAGCAGTTATAGCAGCAGTTATGTGGATGGCCGGGAATTTTTTCTTGAGTGGAGAGCGCAAATTTTTACCAGTTTTAGGAATGACCTCCTATGTATATTTGATAAATATTCTGGCATCGGCGGTCAAGACGCCTCTCATTGTATCGAAAAATTCGATGGAAGTTTACACTGGATTAGCGACCATTATCCCAAAAAGTGATAGTTTTTTGTTTCGGGTAGCCATGCATGTTGATATTTTTGCTGTCTGGAAGGTAGTGCTCCTGGGAATTGGTCTGGGGATTCTTTACAAAACCAAACAATCCCGATCTTTAAAAGTTAGCTTTGCTATCTGGATAATCTATATTTTGGGTGCCAGTGCAGCAGGTGGCTTAAGTCCTTTTTAATCTATAATCACAGAGGAAATTATGCGCAAATTTCTTATCTTTACCCTATTAATAGTCAATGTAGTGTTTGCTCAGAAGGAGCTTTCTCTGCAGGAATGTATTGAGATTGCCATGAAGAATAATCCCGATGTTACAATGGCCAGCCTTGATGTGAAATCGGCAAAGTATGGAATCAAAGGCTCTTACAGTGGAATTTTACCAAGTATTTCTACAGGTTTGAATTGGAGCCATAACAATCAGGGAGAAAGAGAGTTTTATGTTGGTGGTGTCAAACAGATTCAACCGGAAACCTCCAGTAACTCCTATGGCTTTGGCGTGCGTTATGACCAGACCCTCTATGACGGTGGTGGCTGGTGGAATCAAATTGAACTCGCTAAGAATAATTACAAGACCGCCCTGGTTTCAAAGCGCCAGGTTAAACAAAATCTGACAGCCTATGTTACTCAGCAGTATTACAGTATTCTCAAAGCCAAAAAATTGCTGGAAGTTTACCAGACTTCCCTGAAAACCAGTCAGCAACAGCTTCTGAAAACTAAAGAAATGTATGAATTGGGGCAGGTAGCCAAAAAAGATTTTCTAAAGGCCAAAGTTCAAAAAGGTAATGATGAGCTGAACATTATCCAGCAGGAACGCCAGATCAAGGCTCTGAAAAATGAGCTGTCCACTCTACTGGGATATGAAGATAAGGAGTTTTCTGTCCAGGAAAAGGACTATGAAAGTCCACAATCCTATCAAAAAGAACCTGCTCTGCAAACAGCAATGGAAAATAATATTGAACTGCGTTCTTTGGAATTTCAGAAGAAAAATGCTCAACTCCAGTACGCAATGGCTCAAAGCAATCTTCTGCCTAATCTGTCAACAAATTTGAGCTATTCTAAAGGTGGCAGTCAGGCTGACAGAATCTATTCTGATTTTGATAAATTCTGGAATACTTCAATCGGTTTGAATTTGAGTGTTCCCATTTTTCAGGGCTTTAGCACAAAGACCAGAATCCAGCAGTCCAAAATCGATTATGAAAAATATAATTCCAGGATAAAAGGTAAAAAGCTGGAGATTACGCAAAATATTAAAGATCTTATCGAAAATTTAAATACTTATAATAAAATGTTAGAGATTAATCAGTTCAATCTGGAGTCGGCTCAGGAAGACCTGCGGTCTGCTCAGGAAATGTATCGTTTGAATAGTGCGACCATGCTGGAAGTCCTTGATGCTCAGGCAAATCTAACTCAAGCCCGTAGTAACCTGATCTCAACAAAATATGACGCTAAAATCGCCGAAGTTAATCTCAAATATCATCTAGGTAGTTTGTAATAATTGGAGTAAGAATGAAGAAAAAAAACAGAAATAAATTGATAATTTTAGGAATTGTTGTAATTGTTCTGGGAGTTCTAATAATTGCCAATATTAACAAATCCGATCAGCCTGTTTATAATGTCGAAACTGAGACGGTCACCAATCAAAAGGTGGTCCAGACTATCACAGCTTCCGGAACTCTTTATCCTGCTCAGCAGGTCAAAGTAAGTGCAAAAGTAAGCGCTAAGATCCTGGATCTATTTGTTCGGGAAGGGCAAAAAGTGAAGAAGGGCCAAAAGTTGGTCAATCTGGACAGCCGTCAATATGAAGCTTCCTATCAGAGTGCTCAGGCTAACTTGAAATCTCAAAAAGCCAATCTTAAAACTGTTCTCAATGAACTGGAAAGAAAAGAGGATCTTTTTGAAAAAGGCCATATATCCAAGGCTGAACTGGAAGAAGTACAGTCCCGAGCAGAAGCTGCCCGCAGTCAGCTTAAACAGGCCCGGGCATCAGTGGAACAGGCTGAAGACGCTCTTGATAAAACCAGTCTGGAAGCTCCGATTACGGGAATTATCACCGATCTGCGCAAGGAAGCTGGAGAAATGGCGCTGGGCTCGCAATTTACTCAGGATGTTATTCTGATAATCTCAGATATGTCCAGTATGGAAGTTGTTATTGAAGTTGACGAAACTGATATTATTGATGTAAATGTAGGCGATTCCTGCAAAATTGAACTCGATGCTTTACCTGAAAAAGAGTATCAGGGATTGGTCAAAGAGATTGCTCACAGTGCTACGATACAAAATCAGGGAACCCAGGAACAGATCACCAACTTTGAAGTAACTGTTCAGGTTCTGGATGTGGATAAACGCTTTCGGCCGGGTATGTCGGCTACTGTTGATATTGTTACTGCTGTGCGGGAAAATGTACCGGCCATCCCGATTCAGGCTCTGACCATTCGGGACGTTTCACCGGATACTACCAAAAAAGAGAAGAAAAAGGAAAAAGAGGTAGTCTTTATAGCAGAAGAAATGAATGAAGAACAGGGGGGAAGCCTATTTAAACCGGGCACAAAATATAAAGCCAAAGTCAGACCGGTGGAGATTGGCATCAGCAGTGACACCCATTTTGAAATATTAAAAGGACTAAATCAGGGCGAAGAAATTGTTGTTTCGCCTTATGATGCGATCAGCAAAAAATTGGAAGAAGGATCATTATTGAAAATTGAAAATAAAGCGAAGGGAGAATCCAATGAGAAGTAAAATATTTTTAACTCTGGGACTTGCCATAGGCTTGTTATTAGTTAGCCAACCGGCTATAGCCGGCTTCAATAGCGTTGCTCAAGATACAGTTGAGGAACAAGTGAAACCAGTTCCTGAGAAGAAAGATACTCTCAAGACTGAAGATGATTATCAGGTGGAAAGAAAAGGTGATGACTGGCTTGAAACCTGGGAAACTATTAAGCCAAGAGTCAAAGAATTTTTCTCCGACGAACAGGGAGAAGAATTGGAATATGATGAACATAAATACGAACATGAGGACAAACGGAAAAAGAGAGGCAAACACGGTTTCTTTAATGGTGCTGCCCTTGGCTGGCACTGGGAATTCATCCCCACTGATTTTGACGCACTCAATGATTATGGTTTCAACAGCATGGATATCGATGTAATAAATGGTAAAATTAATGCTATTGGCATCGATGAACAGCTTGATAAAACTATTCCTATGCGCGGATTTGGCGGCTGGGTCTTCCTGCCCAAGAATATCAGAATAGGGGGCTATGGAGGTCGTGGTCGTCTGGTAACCAATGGAAAAGTTGAAATAGATGGAGCCAATGTAGGTAGGGAAGTTGAGTTCAAATTACGGACCGGTGGTTTTCTGGTTGAAAAAGTTTTTCATCCTTTTAACAATTCTGAAATATATT
Source organism: Fidelibacterota bacterium (assembly GCA_021734005.1). Taxonomy (GTDB): domain Bacteria; phylum Fidelibacterota; class UBA2242; order UBA2242; family JAFGTP01; genus JAIPHI01. The sequence goes on along the minus strand of JAIPJV010000065.1, from coordinate 4,142 downwards.
TTGGAACTACTCTAGGCCGTTCTACAGCAAGAATAAACATTACGCAAAATACAGCAAGTCCAGGCTGGAAAGACATCTGGGATCAGGAAAGTATAAGTGATGATTTCCGGGTAAAACTCAAAAGCCAGTATTTTTCAGCTACGCCCTCTATAGGTGTTCGATATAATTTCTGGCACTGGCTTGGTGTTGGCGCTAAGGTTGGCTATTATTATGGAAAACCCGACCGCTGGGAAATTAATGGCGAAAAACTTGTTGATGTTCCAGACATGGACTTCTCCAATGTTATCTGGGGCCTCAATCTTTATATTGGTGGATAATAGGAGATAAATATGCAGTTTAAAAATATGATTATAGTATTATTAGCAGTTACTTTATTGATTTCAATAATGCCGGCCGATCAATCCAGTTTTCGTGGCGGTGCTGGCGGGATGGAAATTGGCTATTTGCCAATAGAACTGGATGAGATCGATCAACAATTAGCCCAAATAAATCTTCCTGGCCTGCCGGATCATATCTATCTAGTCGGTGGCGGCGGCTGGGGCTATGTAGGCCGCAACTTTCGAATTGGCGGATATGGCTACGGTGGCAATTTGAATGTTAACAATAAAATTGACGGAATCGCCAGAGAATTTGACATGGAACTCAGCGCTGGTGGCTTTGCCGTAGAAAAAGCTTTTCATCCTCTTCGAGCTACAGAACTGTATGTCGGATGTACAATTGGCGGTGGCGAAATAAAAGCAAAATTAACAAGATGGTCTGATATTCCATCCTGGGAAAGTGTTTGGGAGGGTTATGATCCAGCTAAAGAAGATATGCCTGACCTTTCTACCAGTCACCTGAGCAATTCTTTCGTAATGGTCTCACCAAATGTTGGAATTCGCTATAATGTTCTGGATTGGTTTGCAATAGGCGCAAATCTGGGCTATTTTTATACATATATGGAAGAGGACAATTGGCAGGTTAATGATAAATCATTGATCAATGCTCCTTCTATTGATTTGTCCAATCTAGTGTATAAAGTCAATTTCTTTTTTGGAGGTTAAATGAAAGACATTCTTATTGATCTGAGACAAATAAGTAAGGTTTACGACACCGACAAAGTGCCTGTTCACGCTCTTCGAAATGTTGATCTCCAGATCAATCATAATGAATATGTATCCATAATGGGGCCGTCAGGCTCAGGTAAATCAACCTTAATGAACATTATTGGTTGCCTGGATACGCCAAGTGAAGGCAGCTACCTTCTGGAAGGTGCAGAAGTTCACACCATGGATGACAATACTCTGGCCAGAATTAGAAATAAGAAGATTGGTTTTGTATTCCAGACTTTTAATCTTCTGCCCCGAGCAAGTGCTCTGCATAATGTTGAATTACCCCTAATATATAGTGGCTTGTCTTCCCAGGAACGGAAAAAGCGGGCTGAAGAAGCTCTGGATAGAGTCAAACTCAGTCATCGCAAAGATCATAATCCCAACGAACTCTCAGGTGGTCAGCGCCAGCGAGTAGCGATTGCAAGAGCACTGGTCAACGATCCCTCATTGCTCCTGGCTGATGAGCCGACCGGTAATCTTGATTCGGAAACCGGTGCTGATATTATGAAATTGTTTGATGAACTTCATAATAATGGTAATACAATCCTGATGGTTACTCATGAAGAGCATATTGCTGCTCATGCTAAAAGAACAATCCATATCCTTGATGGTCAAATCGCTCAGGATAAAGGAGTAGAATAGCAGTGCTAGCCTGGCTGATTAAACTCAAAGAAAACATTATGATTGCTGTCAAAGCGCTTAAGCAGCACAAGATGCGTTCTGTGTTAACCACTCTGGGAATTATTATCGGGGTTCTGACAGTTGTTTCCGTTGCTTCGATCATCTCCGGTTTGAATAAGGGCTTCAAAGATAAACTTTCCTTTCTGGGCAGCAACACCCTTTATATTCAAAAATATCCCTGGATGACTCATGGAGAATGGTACAAGTATCGCAACCGCCCCGATCTGACAATGAATAATTATGAATATTTACGGGATCACACTAATTCTGAACAAGTTGTGATTGCTCCTTCAGTTTCCAGTCATCGGGAAGTCAAATTTGATGGGAATAGTCTCACCGATGTGCCTATAAATGGAGTGACCAAAGAGTCGGAAATTGTCAGTAATATGGTTATTGATGAAGGACGCTTTTTTACCAATCTTGAAATTGACCGCCGCAAAAACAGAGTCGTGATCGGCTATGCAATCAAAGAAAAACTTTTTGAGAATAAAGACCCGATCGGAATAAGAATTCGAATTGATGGCAATTCTTTTTATGTGATTGGGGTAATGGAAAAAAAGGGTAAGTTTCTCGGTAACAATTTTGATATTAATGCCTATATTCCAGTGGGTTCATTTTTCAAAAATTTTGGTTATCACCGGAGTATAAGCATTGAAGCCAAAGTTATGGACGCCGCCAATCTCAAACCGGTAAAAGAGAAATTGCGCTATTTAATGCGTTTTGCCCGGGGATTGAAGCCGGGTGTTGAAGACAATTTCAGTATTAATCAGCAGGAAACTATTCAGCAGCAGTATGATAGTTTGACCAGCGGGCTGTACACAGCAGCTATTGGAATCGGTACGCTGGCTCTTCTGGTTGGAGGGATCGGTATTATGAATATTATGCTGGTTTCTGTGACTGAGCGGCAAAAAGAGATCGGGATTAGAAAATCTATCGGTGCAACCAATCGAATTATATCCTTTCAATTTTTGGTTGAATCAATAATAATATGCAGTCTGGGTGGTATGATCGCTCTTTTATTGAGTTATTTTGTTGCTATTGGAATTCAGGCAGTAACCCCATTTCCTGCTTCTATTCCGCTCTGGTCAATATTCATGGGGCTGGGCTTCTCCTGGTTTGTGGGAATTTTCTTTGGACTCTATCCTGCCCATCAGGCTGCCAAACTGGATCCCATTGAAAGTTTGCATTATGAATAATTTTTCACAAAATTTGCGAAAATAGAGAAGTATATGAATTTTTCTGAAGGTTTTAGACTGGCAATCAATACAATTAAAGGCCATAAAATGCGGTCTTTTTTGACTACACTGGGAATTATTATTGGCGTTATGGCTGTAATTGGCATGATGTCAATCATTGGCGCCCTGGATCAGCATATGAGGAATACGCTTGCTGTTTTGGGCGGGTCATCGTTTACAGTGCAAAAATATCCGGCTGTTCAGATGGGAAAACTGGATGAAAAATATCACAATCGCGATGACATTACTTTTGAGCAACTGGAAAGACTGCAGCGTTTTGATTTTTCGGCCATTGATGAAGTGATTCCAGTGGAAGCGGAATTTAGCGGTAGAATAAGATACCGGGATAAAACAACTAAGCCTACAGTTCGAACCTGGTGCGCTGATCGGAATTGGTTAAAAGTTGAGAATCGCCATATGAAAAGTGGACGTTTTTTTACAGATTATGATCTGGAACATAAAAGAAATGTTATGGTGATGGGCATGGATATTGTTGAGGAATTATTTTCCTACATAGATCCCGTTGGCAAAGAAGTTAAAGCCATGGGGAAAAAATTTAAAGTTGTGGGAGTCCTTGATGAAAAAGGCCAGGTTTTTGGGCAGAGCCAGGATAATCTTGTGGCCATTCCATCGACGACTTTTCAGAAAATTTTTGGTAGCGACCGTAGTATTGCCATAACTATCAAAGCTCATTCTCCTGAACTAATTCCAGAAGCTATGGAAGAAGCCATAAGCGCCTTGCGGGTGATTCGAAAAGTTCCACCGGGAGAGGAAAACGATTTTGAAATTGCAACCCAGGATTCAGTAATGAATACGCTCAAAGATTTGACCGGGTTTGTGTTTGTAGCTGCTGTTGTTATCTGTGGTATTTCTTTGATTGTAGGGGGCATCGGAATAATGAATATTATGCTGGTATCTGTGACCGAGAGGACTCGTGAAATTGGTGTCAGAAAAGCGATCGGGGCCCGCAAAAAAGATATTATGAACCAATTTTTAACTGAAGCAATTATAGTTTGCATGGCAGGTGGAGTTTTGGGAGTTTTGGCTGGTGCAGCTATTGGTGCTGTTGTCAGTGCTTTTTTAAATATGCCACCGGTAATTCCGGTCTGGTCAATTTTCTTAGGTCTGGGATTTT
>JAIPJV010000064.1 GCA_021734005.1 Fidelibacterota bacterium | reverse complement strand
CCAATATGGCCGGTCGTGGTACTGATATTCAATTAGGCGAAGGCGTAACTGATGTAGGGGGATTGTACGTACTGGGTTCTGAAAGACATGAATCCAGGAGAATTGATCTTCAGCTGCGTGGTCGAAGTGGCCGTCAGGGAGATCCCGGTGAATCCCGATTTTATCTATCACTGGAAGATGACCTGATGCGTCTTTTTAATAGTGATAGAATTGTGAAAGTCATGGATAAACTCGGTGTTGAAGAAGGCGAAGTAATTACCCATAGTATGGTCACAAAATCCATTGAAAGAGCCCAGAAAAAAGTCGAGGAACGCAATTTTGCCATTCGTAAACATCTTCTCGAATATGATGATGTGATGAATCAGCAGAGAGAAGTTATCTATGATCGTCGCGATTATGCACTCCATCAGGAAAATACAAAAGATAGAATTTACGAAAAACTTGAGAACTGGGTTGATGATCTTCTTGATGAGCATGCTACTCAAAAAGATATGCCTGAAGCCTGGAACTGGGATGCTATTCGAGGAGAATTAATTCGGATCATCGGAATTGACTATTATCCCGAAGAAGGTGAAGAAGTAAGTATTGAGCAGGTTCGTGAAAACATTATCAATAAGGCCAAAGATTTCTATAAGAAAAAAGAAGATTACATTGGCCAGGAGGCAATGCGTGAGATAGAGAATTTTGTCTCACTCAAAGTCATTGATGAGGAATGGAAAGATCATCTATATGCCATGGATCAACTCAAAGAAGGCATTAACTGGCGAGCCTATGGACAGAAAGATCCATTACTGGAGTATAAAGGCGAGGCTTTTCAGGCTTTTCGGGAATTGTTGCAAAATATTGACCAAAAAACTTTGCAATTGTGCTTTAAATTGAGTGTTGACAGGTCAGCGGAACAGGAACAGGTTATGCAGCCCGTTGAGACTCAGCATGAAAATGCTCTGGGAATGGGTTTTCAGGGACAACCTCAGCAAGGTGGACAGCAGGGTGACAATCAAACGGCGGGCGGACCTCAGCCTTATGAAAGAGAAAAACCCAAAGTCGGTCGCAATGATCCCTGTCCCTGCGGAAGCGGTAAAAAATATAAACATTGCTGTGGCCGTTAATAATTATCAAAAATTGTTTGATAATTTTCCTGTATCTAACTAAATTTGGTCGCTTTTTGCTGCGGTGGCGGAATTGGCAGACGCGCCAGACTTAGGATCTGGTGCCGCTTTAGGTGTGTGAGTTCGAGTCTCACCCGCAGCACTAATTAAAACGAGGTAACTGAGATGAATGTCGATGTTAAAGAAATTAGTGCAGTAAAGCAAGAGATCACGGCAAAATTTGAATGGGACGAAGTAAAAGATATCTATAATAATACTCTCCGGGAAATAAAGAATAATTTCCGGATGAATGGCTTTAGGCCCGGCAAAGTTCCTACCAATCTGGTCAAAAAACAGGCTGCTCCGAAAATCAAATATCAGACTCTTAACAAAATTTTCCGGGAATATAATGACGATGTTTTTAAGGAAGCCGGCGTAAATATGGAAGAACTGCTGGATTATTCCATTACTGATGTGGAATTCGAAGAAAATCAACCTTTCTCCTATAAAATCGAGGTTGCGAAAGATCCAGAAGTAGAAGTCTTTGATTACAAAGAAGGCTTCAGTCTCAAGAAGAAAGAATATGAAGTAGATGATGAAGATGTTGATCTTTATATAGATGAGATGAAAGAACAGCAAGCCCAGGCCAAAATCGTTGATGATGGCGCTGAAATGGGACATTATGTAAAATGTGACTTGCAGGAGATTGATGAAAATGGAGTTCCTTTAGTAGGTAACAAAATCGAAGACCAGACAATTCAACTGGGAGACGGCCCTTTTACAGAACCGGGCATTTCCAATTTAATAGGCGCTAAAGAAGGCGACCAACCTGAAATATTTATCGAAACCGATGATGGCAAAGTCCACTACAAAGTAACTGTCAAAAATGTTGAAGAACATATCATGCCTGAAATCAATGATGAATGGGTCGAAAAAAATCTGGAAACTGTTGATACAGTTGAAGAATGGAAATCACAAATCAAAGATATGCTCAAACAAAACTGGAATAACCATTCCAAACAGGAATTTGAAGCCAAAATAAAAGACTACTTCATTGATCAGGTTGACATTGAAGTTCCTGAAGCACGGGTTGAATACTATCTTGAACAATTAATCAAAGATGCTAAAAACCGCAGTCAGCAACAGGAAATTGATGAAGAAGCCATTAAGCAGAATAAAAGAGAAGAAGCCCGCCAAAATGTAAAATGGCATCTGATCAGTGAAAAGATCAAAAATGAGGAAGAAATTCAGGCAACTGATGAAGAGATAGAAGAAAAACTCGAGGAAATGGTTCAGCAGTATCCCGATGAAAGCCGTGATCAGATCAAAAATTACTATCGCAATAATGACGAATTGAATAGGAATCTTGAACTCCAGATTGAAGAAGAAAAGATCTTGGATCACATCAAGGAATTCGTTGAAGTTGATAAAGAAGTCATCAGTACTTCTGAAGCCAGAAAAAATGCCCAACATCACCATCATTAATTCTATTCAAAAAGGGACACGGTCATGAAAAACCAAACCTACATACCCTATGTTGTCGAGCAGACCAATCGTGGAGAACGCTCCTACGATATCTATTCCCGATTGCTCAAAGAGCGAATTATTTTTCTGGGCAATCCAATCAACAATCATGTTTCCAGTTTGGTAATTGCTCAGATGCTTTACCTTCAGGCTGAAGATGCCGACAGTGATATTAATCTTTATATTAATTGTCCCGGTGGTGAGATCACATCCGGGCTGGCTATTCTCGATACAATGCAATTTGTCAAACCCGACGTGACCACAATCTGCATGGGGCAGGCTTCCAGTATGGCTGCAATTTTGCTGGCCGGTGGCACGAAAGGCAAACGCTCCGCCCTTCCCAATTCCCGGGTCATGATCCATCAGCCTCTCGGCGGTGTCGAAGGACAGGCCACTGATATTGATATTCATGCTAGAGAAATCGTCAAGACTAAAGACAAACTCAACCAAATCCTGGCTGATTTTACCGGCCAAGATGTTGAAAAAGTTGCTGAAGATAGCGATCGGAATTTCTTCATGGATCCTCAGGAAGCCAAAAAATATGGCATTATCGACAACATTATGAAAAAATAATTTTCATTAACAATATCACAAAAAGCTCCGATCTATTCGGAGCTTTTTGCATATTTTCAGTAAATCTTCAATCGGAATCAAGAAATTAAAAAGCAATGGAGTAATAAATGGAGTGCCAAAAAGAACAGAATCTCGACAATTGCAATTGCACATATCCAGGCTGCAGCCGCAAAGGTGTCTGCTGCGAATGTCTTACCTACCATCTTCGCATGCGCCAATTACCAGCCTGCGTTTTTCCTGATGACGTTGAAAAATCCTATGACCGTTCCTTTGAAAAATTTGCTGAACTGGTCAACAATGGTGATGTATAAATTTGCTGATTTTTATTTTTTGGGATAATGGTTGACAATCGTCGCCATTTTCCAAAAATATTATATTCTATTTCTTTGAACCCAGCTTATTCACATGTTCCGCCGAAACCAGATAATCAAATCCTTCCTCGTCCAAAATATTTTCTGAAATTATAATTTCCCGAATAGACTTATCTGATTTTTCAGCCTGTTTAGCAATCTCTTCAGCCTTCTTATAACCAATTTTTTCAACCAGAGCAGTTATTGTAGCAGTGGAATTGTCAATCCCACGTTTCAATTCATCTTCCCGGGGCTGAATTCCTTCCACACAAAATTTTCTGAAATTTTCCGTAATATTGATTAAAATTTCCAGAGATTCCAGCATTGAATCGGCTATCACAGGAAGAAAGGCATTTAATTCCAAATTTCCACTGGAAACTGCATCAGCAATGATTCTGTCATTGGCAAAAACTTTCATGGCAGCCTGAATCACTGACTCCGGAATAACGGGATTGATTTTACCCGGCATTATTGATGAACCAGTTTGCTGCTGAGGTAAGTAAATTTCGTTGAAACCGGCTTTGGGCCCTGACGACATCAGTCGCAGATCATTGGCAATTTTCTTGAGCGTGGCCGCCAGCGCTTTGATAATTCCGCTGACTTCCACAAAAACATCATTATTTTGTGTACCATCCACCAGATTTTCCGAGCGGGCTAATCCAAATCCGGTTATATCCTTTAATTCTTTGGCAACCTGAAAAATGTATTTGGTCGGCGCCGAAATACCGGTCCCAATTGCTGTTCCGCCCAGATTTAAGACCCGAAGCCGTTCTTCACATTTGTAAACCCGCCATCTATCTCTTGCCAGAGCATCGGCATAGGCTCCCATTTCCCGGCCCAAAGTTGTCAAAACAGCATCCTGCAGCTGAGTTCGACCAACTTTGACAATATCGGCAAATTCTTTCTCTTTTTTCTGAAAACTTTCTGTCAAGGCTACAATCTTCCGTTCCAGTTTTCGGATCAGGTCAATGCTGGCAACTTTCAAGGCCGATGGATAGGTGTCATTCGTAGATTGATGAAGGTTGACATCTTCCAGAGGGTCGATCAGATCATAATTGCCAGGCTCCTCGCCTATTATTTGGAGTGCTCGATTGGCGATAACCTCATTAACATTCATGTTTGTGGAAGTTCCCGCTCCTCCCTGCAGAGGGTCTGTGATAAAATGCCCATCAAGCAAGCCATTTTTCACTTCCCGGCAGGCTCTATCAATTGCTCCAAATTTTTCATCCGGCAAATATCCCAGTTCATGATTAACCCGGGCTGCGGCTAATTTGACAGCACCAAAAGCATGAATCAAATTTGAATTCACATGCCGTCCCGATATTGCAAAATTATCAGAAGCTCGTTGAGTATGAATTCCCCATAGAACGTTCTTGGGAATTTTCACTTCTCCCAATTTATCCTGTTCAGTTCTATATTTTTTATTCATTACTCTCTATAATTTTTTTTGAAAATTTCTCAATCTGGTTAAGTTCCTGATCTGATAGATCATTCTTTTCATAGATCAAGCCATAATCAGATGTTAATTTGGTTCTCTGTTTTGCATTATAACTTCCATCTGAACCAGCCATAAAAGACCACCGTTTCCCAAACAATTCACAAAAAGAGATCTGACTATTTAGTTCTTTTTTTACTAGATCACTGAAGGCATTCAAAGCAGATGGCAGATCATTATTCTCATGCAGAATTTTATCCACGTTATCAGATAAAGAGATCGCGCTCACCATTACTGACCCTTTCGTAATAATCGTAGAATTCTTTCATCATCTCAGGCCGTTCCTGGAAAAATTCATTATTATCAAGTTCATTGAGCTCTTTTTCCAGAACTTTATAACCTAATTTACGGGTTTCTTCGGAAGCATAATCATCCAGGTATTCCCGGTAAGTCAATATGGCATTCAGTTTGCAAAATTTCCCTTCCACACAATTGCAGAGAAGTCCCATGATCTTTTCACCTGTTCGACCACATCGATATCCTGCCGTACAAAACGATGTAATAATATCTTTTTCTGCAAGCTCTCTTATAACTTCATCAAGACGGCGTGTGTCACCGAGAATAAATTGTTGTTCATCTTCTTTCTGGTTGGAATCTTTTTCCTGAAAGCGGCTCCATTTTTTGAGCATTTCAGAATAGCCACCAATCCCAATTCTGGTCGAAGCATCTGTCTGAGTTATACCCACATTGATCATCTCTCGTCTAATTTCCGGATTTTCCCGGGCCGTTATGATCAAACCGGTATAAGGCACTGCTAGACGCAGAACTGTGATAATTTTTTTGAGTTCATCATCACTGACCAGATAAGGTGAATTTTCTGCAACTTCAGAACCGGCCGCATGCATAAGCCTGGGAAAGGAAATTGTATGGGGGCCAATATTAAACTGACGCTCCAGATCAATGGCATGATAGAGCAGGCTCATAACTTCAAATCTCCAATCATAAAGCCCAAACAGAGCTCCAGTAGCAACATCATCAATACCGGCTTCCATAGCTCGATGCAAAGCATACAATCTCCAGCGATAATTGCCTTTAATCGTTTCCGGCGGGTGCATTTTGCGATAAGTTGGTTTATGATAGGTTTCCTGAAAAACCTGATAAGTTCCCACGCCAACTTCCCAGAGTTTGCGCAGATCACTGATCGACATTGGAGCTGCATTAATATTGATTCGGCGAATTGAACCAGTCCCAGGACCATAAGGAGCATCTCTCTCAACACTATAAATTGTCTTCATCGAATCCACCATGTAATCAACATCTGAAAGCGGATGTTCTCCCCATACTGCAATCATTCTTTTGTGACCTTCCCGAACCATGACTTCAGTTTCCTGAACTATTTCTTCGTCACTGAGAATACGTCTTTTTTCATCTTTGTTTTCTTTTCGGAAACCACAGTAAGCACAATTGTTAACACACAAATTGGAAAGATATAGAGGCGCAAAAAATACGATCCGGTTATCATAAACTTTCTGTTTGACTTCTAAAGCAGCGTCATACATTTCTTCCCAGATTTCCTCATCCTGAACATTGATCAGGGCAGCCGTTTCAGCCGGTGAAAGTCGCTCTATTTCCAGAGATTTCTGGATAATTCGTCTGATCTGCTGCTTGTCAGGTGCCTTATTTGTATTCAGATCATTATAGATCTGCTCCTCATCAATAAAGTCCTCACCATTAATTAAATATTTGTCGATCTGATCTTGTTGAATTACCTGATCGGTCCATTCTTTTACACTTAATTGTGACATATCTATAGCCTCCTTTTTATTGAATATCTAAAGTTGTTGATTTTATCGAAACATTTTTTAATTGGCCGAGTTGACCGCTTAATGCACCCAATTCATCAGTCGTCATTTTGAGAATAAGAAAAATGATGGCAATCCCCTCATCTTCCAGAGGATAACCAACTCGTAAGGAAATATTCTTAGCGTGATTATGAAGAAGTTCCTGGACTTTCTGATAAGATGCATCCCGATCATAAATTGTGATTGTTGCTGTGTGAAACCTTTTTTCCATAAAAAAAACCATCCTTTCAAATTAATATTCTCAGGATGGTGTAATAAAATCTTCAACAATGTCACACCATCCCTTGACGTTAGATTCATCCTTCATCTCAGGATGTAAATCAATTTATGAAGATTTCAAGATTATTAAAAACAATTTTATAATTTTTTGGAGGTAATTAATAAAATGGAAGACGTGCGTGTCTATCAGAACAATTTTTTTGGTAATATTTCTCAACAGAGTATAAAAGTAATTAGAAAAAGTTAAATTTTCCCGAACTCCAAAGGATTTCAATGCTAATAACTGCCGATGGAATCGGTAGAAATAAATACTAATTTCCCCCTCCTATCCGCCGGGGCGCAGCACAGGCGGCTATAGGGTGAAGACACATTTTGTGCTCCGGGTTTCACCCGAAGTTAATAATATTGAACCACCTTCGTGGTTCTTGATCACGCCTTCTAATCGATATAATTCCAATAATGATTTATTGGATAGAAATACATCCAATTTCATTTGCTGTCTTTTAATATGAATTTATAGTAAATATTTCAGTAAATAATCTACTCAAAAAGAACTCCAAAGGAGTTCAATGTTAATAACTGCCGATGGAATCGGTAGAAATAAATACTAATTTCCCCTCCTATCCGCCTGGGCGCAGCGCAGGTGGCTATAGGTTGGAGACACATTTTGTGCTCCGGGTTTCACCCGAAGTTACGCTATTGAACCATGTTCGTAGTTCTTAGAAATAGTTACATAATTTGAATTTTGTGGAATAGATTGATTTATAGGATTTCACCAATCAATCCAAAAAAATCATCATTCTAGCACCGATTCCTACAGACTTCAGCCGTCCATCTCATCCAATCCTCCAGTCATTCACATCCTCCAATCTTACAGCAACCCCTATCATCCGTTCTTCCAGCCATCCATTCATCCAATCCACTCAGCCTAATTATTTTGCCCATACCCCCACTTTCCTGAATATTTCTGTAACCTGTCTGCTGTGAATTCCATCTAAATTATGAGTTATTTGAAATGATTACAAAATTGGAGTCAATATTATGGTTAAAATAAAAACTATTACAATCGAAAAATTGCTGGAAATGAAACATAACAACGAAGATTTCAAATTGGTGGAAGTCCTTAATAACAAAGCATATAATCACGGCCATATTCCCGGCGCTATTAATATTCCTGCTGGTGAACTCAGCGAACGGGCGCCTGAAGAACTGGATAAAGATGAACCAATTGTTGTTTACTGCTCAAGCTACTCCTGTACTGCCAGTCCATCTGCTGCTAAAAAATTGACCAGCATGGGTTACAAAAATGTGTATGATTTTAGTACTGGTAAACTAGGCTGGGAAGATGCCGGACTTGAATTGGAGGAATAAATGAAGCACAGAATTTTAGCATTAAAAGGTGCAGATTGCCCATCCTGTGTTTTTACAATTGAATATAGCGGAAGAAAATTGAAAGGTGTTGAGGATGTCTATGTAAATATTAGTACCCACAAAATCCATGTCGATTTCCAGGGCGATGATAATACCGTTCTGGAAGGCATTCGTAATATAGTTCGAAAATTAGGTTACTCTGCAAAAATTCTAACAGACGATTAAATTCAGAATCAGATAGAGTTTATATTTTAGATATTTGTTAGTATTTTAAGGATAGTGTCTAAAATTGTCGATTAAATATATTAAGGTAGTTTAAAATTAAAAAGGAGATTCCCATGAATTACAAAAAATCACTTCCCATAATTCTTCTAACCTTACTCGTGCTTTTACCGGCGCTAATCAATGCTCACTGTCAAATTCCCTGCGGTATTTATGATGACGTAACTCGATTTAAATTAATGCGGGAACATGTCGAAACTATTGAAAAATCCATGAACACAGTTATGGATCTTCAAAAGGAAGAGGATATCAATTATAATCAACTGGTCAGATGGATTAATAATAAAGATGAACATGCCGACAAGTTCAATGACATCG